>JANOCH010000419.1:0-2855 GCA_031412015.1 Chitinophagaceae bacterium | reverse complement strand
CAGTCTCTCCCTTTTTCTTTTTCGCTATTGCTTCAATAATTGACACCCCGTGCTTTCCGATACTTTGACAGGAGGCGGCGTCTTCATCCGCGATTACTACTGCCATCTGTTTTGCAATGCGAATCTTCCCTTCTATCGCTTTTTCACTTCCAACGGCCATTAATTGCCGGTTGACCGCCCATTCGGGATTCACCGCCGTTGGCCTGGCTGATCTCAATTGCATAGCTGCATTATCCAGGTAAAGATCGAAAGACTCTGCATTGGCGGCTTCCAGGACAGCGAGGTACATACCGTAACCTGCGGCTGCGCCAATAAGCCCTGCGCCTCTTACCTGCATTTCTTTTATCGCCAGCACCACTTCCTCAACGGTGTGCAGATCTTTGACAATAAATTGATGGGGCAGGAATCGTTGATCGATAATCTTAATAATGGATGAATTCTCCTGTAGCCAGATCGTTCTGAAATGTTGACCATTTACCCGCATAACTAATGTATGCAATAAATATACGAAGCTTTCTAATGACGATTGAGAGAAGACCGGGCTATAACAATTGAACGTCTCCGCTTAACCGTTATCAAAACAAACGGGGGGAGGTATAAACGATTTCCTGCACTGATAGCGCAATTACTAGTATCAAAAAATTAGACATACCGGTCTTAAAACCCGGCATCACTATGTAAAATTCACTCCATTATTTTATCAGGTTTATTGCCGGGTTGATCACCATTTTTACTTCAAATAGTTTGAGGAAAGAAACCATTTCGAAGACAAAAAAAACAATAAAGAAAAATAAAAGAATGAATAAACCCAGGTGGAAGACAGACGTGTAAGATGAGCGGCTGTTTGAAGAAGATGCAGGATAATTCATAAGACAAATTTTGGATTATGCAGAATCAGCTTTGTGCTATTCTTCCAAACAAATATCTGAAATAATTATGCCACCGCCTTCAAAGTCCGTCGTTTGCAGGCTGTAAAATCTCTCTTTATCGGGCATTTACTTGCGCCTGAATTGAGTATTGTTATAAAACTACGCGGTAATTACATGCACATTTTCATGGCCGGCTTTGCCCTGTTATATTCTTTTTTTTGTATTACAATAATGCTTAGAAGACTATTGAATGGATAGCCATGGTGTGCAAGAGAACCGTCAAATTAGCGCGGACAGAAGGCGCAATACAATCACAAAGAAAATGGTGAATAATGAAAGAAGGATTGTCCCTTTTTTCGCTATTCACCATTCACTATTGACCATTGACTACTGGTACTGTATGTACACTGGCTGAGGTTTCAGCGCCAATAATTCTTTTGGCGTCAATAAACGACCATTATTTTTCATGTCGTTTTTATAAAACACCTTAAACCCTGTAAACTGAACAGGCTCTTTGTATACAAACTGTCTGTAGGTATTCAACTTTAAAGGAGGATGCCCCCAACCATCCATATCCATCACAAACTGCACTTCGGGTCTTATTTTTATCTGCTTATAATTCGTAACGCCACCTTGTGTGAAGCGATGTACGATAAATACTTTGGGTGTAAGGTTATTCTCTTTTACCAGTTTGGCTAAGTATTCAGTAGCATAATTAATATCCGTTGCATCAAAAGTACCTACTACCTTACCCGGTGCATGTCCCCTTGTCATCGAAAACTCGGGGTCAATTCCCAAATGCACGTTGGGCATCTTCAGGTATTTTTCCAGCGCCGGAAGCTCCTGCTGAAGGGTGCTGTGGCCAACCTGTACATCAAGAAAAACGATAGCGTTGATCTCTTTTGCCATGCTCAATATAGAATCGATCTGGTGAAAAGGCATTCTTAAGCGGTATGTATTGCCCTTGCCGGGACTTTGCTGCGCCGTAACGGCAATATAATGTAAGGCAGGAACTACCTCCATGACGGTATCGGCCTGCTGCCAGGCTGCAACCTCCCCTTGTAATTTCTTAAGCATTTCGGCTCTCGGAAGTTCTCCCAATATCCCCATTTGTTTAGAATACAGGTTGCCATAGAAAGAGACGATCCTTTTGTAAGGAAGTATAGCTCCCTCCAGTGGATAGTCCGTTTTTACCGGCCATAGTCCTGATGTATCGCCATTGACCATATGCGCAATTTTCCGGTCGTATTCCTCCGGTGAGACGATTACAGGCGCTGCGATTTTCTTTTCATCCTCTGGTTTTGTAGTCGCTGCAGTAGCTATTGCCCCCTTGGCAGAGTCGGAGGAAGTATAAAATACAATTTTATACCCGCCGAAAGCAATGGCGAAAACCAGGACAAGCACTAGACTTAAGATAATGTAAAGCCGGTAAGACCGGGTGTTAGTTGAGGAGACTGGGTAGTTCATAAGATTTTCGGTTTCTATAGGGAAATAGTAGATTTTTTTCTTAACGTGAATTTAATAAAAAAAGTATGGCAAACTGTATACCAGCTTCTGTATCATCCCTGAAAAACTACGGGAGCTTTCAGGATTTTTACAGCGCCTGAAATCGTTTTAAATACGCGGGGATCAGTTTCCCTTACACTTAACGCCAATTTTTTTCAAAAGTTGAAACGGAAACCAGTTTTTGTGATCGCACCCCAAATCTAAATTAATTACGGGCCCATTTGTTTCTTCCGGCTATGCGAATATCACCCGCTTCACCAAAATAAGGCCTTGGACATACTCATGTTCGACTAGCTAAATCACTTAACAGCCAGCGGGTTATACTTACTTCAGGATGGTTGACTATGCATCAAATGCCAAAAACCTTGTTTGCAGCGACCATTCCCTGTGGCTACATTTACGCTATTGAAGCAGCTTTGGGCTGCACGATCCCTAAACCAAATAGGGAAAATAATCCGGCACTTGCCCTTTTGCTTGTTT
>JANOCH010000418.1:0-10439 GCA_031412015.1 Chitinophagaceae bacterium | reverse complement strand
AAAATGAAATGGGTCGGGGTATCTATATAGCGATGAGAAATTGTGGCTGGCAAACCGTTTACCTCGTGGGGCTGATATTATTATCGCTCGTTCCCGTGATTGGCTGGATCACTCCGCTTATAGTGCTGGTGGTGGAGTTCTATTACTACGGCTTCTCCATGTTAGATTATGGTTTTGCGAGAAATAATTTCACCTCAGCCCAAAGTATTCAATTCATCGGCCGTCACCAGGGGCTTGCGATCACCAATGGATTTTTATTTTACCTGATGCATGTGGTAATTATTTTCGCACCGGCCTATGCCATCATCGCGGCTACGCTAACTGTTCACAAAGTAAAAGACAGTTAGTATATTTTATGAAAAGCTAATCTCTATCTCACCAAGACACGAAGGTCACGAAGTATTTTCTTAGTTTTCTTCGTGTCTTTGTGGGAAATAAGTTACGATAAACTAAACTTAATTCGGATGCAAAAAGCCAGCGTCTACCTGATCCCTTCAATATTAGATGAAAAAGGCATTCAGACCATTGCGCCGTATGTGTTGGAAGCGGTAAAAAACTGTCAGTGCTTCTTTGTAGAAAATGAACGAACCGCCCGACGCTTTTTAAAACAATTGTGGAAGGAAATGGTGATCGACGACTACGAATGGTTTGTTATTCATAAAACAGAGAGCGATGCCATTGATTCATTTAAACAAAAATTAAAAGAAGTAAAAAATATCGGCATCATCAGCGAAGCCGGTTGCCCGGGTATAGCAGATCCGGGTCAATTATTGGTAGCCGCCGCCCAGGAAATGAATCTTGAGGTAAAACCGCTGGTTGGTCCCAACTCTATCCTCCTGGCTTTAATGGCAAGTGGTATGAACGGTCAACAATTCCAATTTGTAGGATACCTGCCGATTGACATACAACAACGGATGCAATCCATAAAAGTTTTGGAAACTGAATCTCAAAAAAAGAATTGCACCCAGTTATTTATCGAAACGCCTTATCGTAACAATCAGTTGCTGGAAACACTACTAAAGACCTGTAAAGCTTCTACAAAACTTTGCCTGGCAGTTGATATAACGGCTGAGACAGAATGGATCAAAACAAAAACTGTCGGCGAATGGAAACGAGAAAAAGTGGATATTCATAAACGACCTGCTATCTTCCTTCTTTTAGCGACATAATACCGGGTCTTAATTATTAGCAGGGTCCCGCATAGAGATAATACTGTCTACAATGTATCTTGAATTGCCCCGCCAGGGGATAACACCGTTGTATTCCTTGTAATGCAGATCGAAAATCTTTCCGCTATTCAATTTCAGGACTTCAAATACTTCTTTGCTTTTGATGGAAAATTCAAATTCATTCGACTGTATAGCGCCGACTGTTCTGCTGCGGATGCCTTCCTGGATAAGTTTACCTTCATACGTCTTGAACAATTGACCTTTACGCACCGCATAATTTAAATATCCCGACTTAACGCCATCACTGGTAAAAGGATAGTAGTATTTCCAATAAATAAACCCGGCTAATACAAGCACCAGGATAATAACAAACGTTCGGAAAAATTTCCGTAACCCGGATACTCCCTTTTTAGTTTCAGCTTTCAATTGTTCCATAACCAGTAATTTAATAACAAAAAATTTGAAGTATCAATCAATATAAATTATACATTTGTGACTCAATTTACACTTTGTTTGTAAACGTGAACAATATTTTGACACATACGAAGCAATTGGCCTTTCATGCACCCATTACCAGCGGCGTTTATGCTGTAGGTTATGATGTGTTTACCTTTTGCCGCCCCCGACGCCACCCTGAATGCTGACAGGACGAACCCTTTACCACGGCCCCTGTCAGTGAATAACTTATCCGGCAATAATATCAGGAGTGGTCATCCGAACAATTTTCAATTTTTTACAACGTGGACAATCAAGAGATCATCATAAGGGTAGCAACCCAGGATGATAAAAAATATTCAACCATCATCACCGATGAGATGGAATCCTCGGCCAAAGCCAGGGGTACGGGTATCGCGAAGCGAAGTCCTGAATACATAGAAACAAAAATAGACGAAGAGAAAGCCGTTATTGCAGTAACCGAAGCTGGTAACTGGGTAGGCTTTTGCTACATTGAAACCTGGGGCCACGGTGAGTATGTGGCTAATAGCGGGCTGATCGTTGCCCCGCCCTACAGAAAAAGTGGCGTGGCCAAATCTATCAAACAGAAGATATTTAAGTTGTCCCGGAAAAAGTACCCTGATGCGAAAATATTCGGGCTTACTACCGGCTTAGCGGTTATGAAGATCAACACCGATCTTGGCTATGAGCCCGTGACCTATTCTGAATTGACGCAAGATGAAGCCTTTTGGGCTGGTTGCAAAAGCTGTGTCAACTATGATATCCTGATGAGCAAGGAAAGAAAGAATTGCATGTGCACCGCCATGCTTTTTGATCCCAAGGACCATTACGAGCCTGAGGAAACCAAAGAATACTTCAAAGAAAATGTAAAAGGCTTTGAACGATTGCTCCGATTCAAACAATGGAAACTGCTGCGACCTTTTATGAAAAAAGATAAAGGCACCAGTAATAATGGCGGCAGCAAGCTCAAATCCTTATTTCATAATTTCTTCCATTTATAAAATCACCTAACCCGATACGATGTCTAAAAAAGTTGTTTTAGGTTTTAGCGGCGGACTTGATACTACTTATTGTGTTAAATATCTGACAGAAGAAAAAGGATACGAAGTACACAGTGTCATTGTAAATACCGGCGGTTTTTCCGAAGAAGAATTAAAGCATATTGAAAAGCATGCTTATAACCTGGGTGTGAAATCACACAAGACCGTGAATGCCGTAAAAAGTTATTACGACAGCATCATTAAGTTTCTCATTTTTGGAAATGTCCTGAAGAATAACACCTACCCTCTTAGTGTTTCTGCTGAAAGACTTAGCCAGGCCCTGCATATTGCCGACCATGCGATAGAACTAAATGCGGATGCTGTTGCTCATGGAAGTACCGGCGCCGGTAACGACCAGGTCAGGTTTGATATGACCTTTCATATCATGATCCCCGGTGTTGAGATCATCACGCCAATCAGGGATCTGAAACTAAGCCGCGAAGAAGAGATCGCATACCTGGAAAGTAAAGGTGTGGAAATGAATTTCGCCAAAGCAATGTACTCCATCAATAAAGGGTTGTGGGGAACCAGTGTCGGTGGAAAAGAAACACTTTCCTCGAAAGGTATGTTGCCCGAAGAGGCATGGCCTACACAGGTCACTAAAACAGGCAGCGAAGAAGTTAAATTGAGTTTTGAAAAAGGTGAACTCAAAAAAATAAATGATCAGGCCTTTCATCACCCTTCAGAAGCAATACAATATTTGCAAACCATTGCCGGACCCTACGGAATTGGCAGGGATATACATATTGGCGATACCATCATTGGAATAAAAGGTCGGGTAGGGTTTGAAGCGGCGGCACCGATGGTGATACTAAAAGCCCATCATGCGTTGGAAAAACATGTGCTCACCAAATGGCAACTGAACTGGAAAGACCAGATGGCCCAGTTCTATGGTAACTGGCTACATGAAGGACAAATATTAGATCCTGTAATGAGAGACATTGAAGCCTTTTTAGAAAATACGCAACGCAATGTAACAGGTGATGTATTCGTACAATTGAACCCTTATCGTTTCCAGGTAATTGGTATCGAAAGCAATTACGATCTCATGAATAGTAAGTTTGGAAAATATGGCGAGATGAATACCGGGTTCACGGGACAGGATGTGAGAGGTTTCAGCCGCATATTCGGCAACCAGACCATGATGTATCATTTGGTGAAAACAGAGAATGCCCCTCAGAAACCTTAAAGAGGGAGTAAAAAGGAGAAAATGAAAATACACGCAGGAATTATTGGTGGTGCAGGTTATACAGGCGGTGAACTCAT
The DNA here is from genome assembly GCA_031412015.1 of Chitinophagaceae bacterium. GTDB lineage: Bacteria > Bacteroidota > Bacteroidia > Chitinophagales > Chitinophagaceae > Terrimonas_B. The sequence continues at coordinate 6,508 of JANOCH010000418.1, read as the reverse complement.
TCGTTTACTGGTCAATCATCCGAACGCAACTGTTTCATTTATTCATAGCCGAAGCAATGCGGGTAAATTCATTTATGAAATACACCAGGATCTTCTTGGTGATACAGTTCTGAAATTTACAGATGATAACTCGGCCCTGAACAATGGTAGTATTGATGTGCTCTTTCTGTGTTTAGGTCACGGCGAATCAAAAAAGTTCATTGCGGAAAATAAGATCAGCGATAAAATAAAAATCATTGACCTGGCCAATGATTTCAGGTTGTCGGATAATGGCCAAAGGCCAACTATCAATAATCAGCCTGTTATTTATGGCTTACCGGAATTAAATAAGGAGCAAATCAGATCTGCGCAGCATATTGCTAACCCGGGTTGTTTTGCTACCGCCATTCAACTGGGTTTACTACCATTGGCAAAAGCAGGTTTATTAGGTGAAATTTATACAACAGGCATTACAGGCTCCACCGGAGCTGGTCAATCACTCTCAGCCACTTCACATTTTAGCTGGCGGGCCAATAATATACAGGCCTATAAAACTTTAACGCACCAGCATTTGGGTGAAATTTACCAGTCTCTTAATCAACTGCAGGAAAGCTTTCTGAACACTCCGCCGGCTGGCGGAGATGGGGGCCTCTACTTTGTACCCTGGCGGGGTGATTTCACCCGCGGTATTTTTATCAGTTCAACTATTGCCTGCGATCTTAGTCTGGTTGAACTATATAAATTGTACGAAGACTATTATGCCGGCCATCCTTTTACCCATGTAAGCAAGGATGCTATTTTCCTGAAACAGGTAGTAAACACCAATAAAGGCATTATACAACTGGAAAAAGCCGGCAGCAAATTGGTGGTGCATTCTACGATAGATAATTTATTGAAAGGTGCCAGTGGACAAGCGGTACAGAACATGAACCTTATGTCAGGATTAGAAGAAACAACAGGACTTAAACTTAAACCAGCCGGATTTTAGTATCAAATTGTTGATACGCCGATCCTGCTTATTTGCTTAAATAATTATAAACTTAATATAATGAATCTTTTTGACGTATACCCGATCAATGACATCACCATTGCCAAGGCAAAAGGGTCTTATGTATGGGATGACAAAGGCGAACAGTATCTTGACCTGTATGGCGGTCATGCCGTTATCAGTATTGGCCATACGCACCCGCATTGGGTAAAAAGAATTGAAGAGCAATTGGAGAAGATCGCTTTTTATTCCAACTCTATTCGCATACCTCTACAGGCGGAACTTGCGGATAAACTGGGCAAAGTATCGGGTAAGAAGGATTACCAGTTATTTCTTTGTAATTCCGGCGCGGAGGCAAATGAGAATGCATTGAAGCTCGCTTCGTTTCATAATGGAAGAAAAAAGGTGATCGCCTTTACCAAATCATTCCATGGCAGAACATCCCTGGCTGTTTCGGTTACAGACAATAAGAACTACATAGCTCCCGTCAATGAAACGGACAATGTGATCTTTCTTCCTTTCAATGATGAAGACGCCCTCTCAGCATGTTTTACCAAACATGGTAAAGAAATTTCTTCGGTTATTATCGAAGGCATACAGGGTGTTGGCGGCATTAATGTCGCATATGAAAGTTTTCTTAAGAAAATTCGCAGTCTTTGTGACGAACATGGTTCAGTTTACATTGCCGACAGTGTGCAATGCGGCTACGGCAGAACAGGTAAATTTTTCAGTCATGATTTCGCCGGCGTAAATGCCGACATCTATAGCATGGCCAAAGGTATGGGCAATGGATTTCCAGTCGCCGGTATCATTGTGGCGCCACATATAAAACCGAAACATTTTCAGTTAGGCACGACATTCGGTGGCAATCACCTGGCCTGCGCGGCGGCAATAGCTGTCCTGGAAATAATTGAAGAAGAAAAATTAATGGGCAATGCTGTCATGATGGGTAAATATTTAAAAGATGAACTGAACGCTATTCCGGAACTAAAAAATGTTCGTGGCCGGGGTTTGATGATCGGTTTTGATGTACCGGAAGAATTGAAAGATCTGAAGAAGAATTTATTATTGAACCAAAAAATATTCACCGGGGAGGCAAAACCCAATGTCATCCGCCTGTTACCTTCTCTGGGTTTGAAGAAAAGAGACGCTGAGCAATTCATTGAATCTTTAAAGGAAGAAATACAATTAATATTATCGCCAACACCTGTACATTAAACATGAAATGAGCTATAAAAATTATCTGGCAATTTGCTAATGTAGCGATGATAATTTTTATAGCGAATTACATCTGACAAAAAAGCATTAAAAAAATACAGATGACAAATTTCATTTCCGTTCATGATGTAAGCAATATTGATGGCCTGGTAGAAAAGGCATTAGCCTACAAGGCCGATCCTTTTAAAGATAAAACCCTTGGAACCAATAAGCGTATCGGGTGCTTGTTTTTAAATCCCAGTATGCGAACCAGGCTGAGTACACAGATCGCCGCGCAGAATTTGGGAATGGAAGCTATCATTTTCAACGTGGGAAGTGAAGGGTGGATGCTGGAATTTGAAGAGGAAGCGATCATGAGCGGTAGCACGGTAGAGCATGTAAAAGATGCAGCCCCGATCTTTGGAAAATACTTTGACATCCTGGCTATCCGCACTTTTCCATCTTTGAAAAATCGTGAGGACGATTACAGCGAATTGTATATAAAACAGTTTATCAAATATGCAGGTATACCGGTAGTGAGTTTGGAGAGTGCGACACTTCATCCTTTGCAATCATTGACTGATATCATTACTATATCAGAAGAACTCAAAAAATCCAAAATCAATCCTTCGATAAACTCAGTACCAAAACCCAAAATAGTACTTACCTGGGCGCCTCATGTAAAACCTCTTCCGCAATGTGTGGCGAATAGTTTTTCGCAATGGGTCAATGCATGGGGTAAGGCTGATTTTGTTATTACCCATCCTGAAGACTATGAGCTAAGTGAAGAGTTTACGAAAGGAGCCACGATCACCCATAACCAGGATGAAGCGTTAAAGAATGCGGATTTTGTGTATGTCAAAAACTGGAGTACCTATAATGATTATGGCAAAATATATGAAAGTGATCCGCGTTGGATGCTGACAAATAAAAAACTGGAATTAACCAACCATGCGAAAGTCATGCATTGTTTGCCGGTAAGAAGAAATGTAGAGTTAAGTGATGAAGTATTGGATGGCAAAAACAGCATAGTTACGCAGGAAGCTTCAAACAGGGTATGGGCTGCACAAGCCGTTTTATCAGAAATTTTAAGCCCCCATCCCCGCCAGCCGGCGGGGAGTTAAGGAGACGCTGATAAACAGAAAAAGTATGAAAGAAAATATGTTTTACGGTGCCAGCCACCTGATATTTCAAAAAGCAGAAGAACTCAGAAACAGAATGACTCCTGCTGAAGAAGTATTGTGGAAACATATTCATATCAATGAATGGAAACTTAAATTCAGAAGGCAGCATCCTATTTGGAACTATGTTGCAGACTTTTATTGTCATGGTATTAAACTGGTAATTGAACTTGATGGTGGTATTCATGAAGTGGAAGAAGTGAAAAAGTATGATTCCGAAAGAGAAAGCCAGTTAAAAAAAATGGGATTAACTGTTTTACGATTTAAAAATGATGAGGTCTTAAATAATAAGCAAAAAGTGTTAGCGAAAATTTCAGAAACAATCAGAGTGCTTCAGAGCCCCCCTTTAGGGGATGGGGGCAAGGAGAAATTGTATATTATAAAAATTGGTGGCAACATCATTGATGATGAAAAGAAGCTTTCCTTGTTCCTGAAAGATTTTGCATCCGTTGACGGAAAAAAGATTTTGGTGCATGGTGGCGGAAAGCTCGCCACAAGACTGGCTGAAAAATTAGGTGTTGAACAGCAATTGGTTGACGGCAGACGGATCACCGATGCAGAAACATTGAAGATCGTAACGATGGTTTATGCTGGCTATATCAATAAAAACATAGTTGCCCAGTTGCAGGCTAATAATTGTAATGCCATGGGATTATGTGGCGCTGATGGCGATGCTATCCTGGCACATAAAAGGCAGCACCCGATAATAGATTATGGCTATGTAGGCGATGTAGATGCTATCAATTCGCACTTGTTAACCACTTTACTGGATCAGAATATTGCTATTGTATTTGCGCCTATCACACACGATCAGCAGGGACAATTATTAAACACCAACGCAGACACCATTGCACAGGAATTGGCGAAAGGATTGAGCAGGGATTTTGAAGTGAGTTTGATTTATTCTTTTGATAAAGCCGGTGTCTTGCTGGATGCTAATGATGATGCTACCGTCATTCATGAAATAACCCCGGCCTATTACCAGCAATTAAAATCAAAACAAAAGATATTTGAAGGTATGATCCCCAAACTCGACAATGCATTCGCCGCATTGAATAGTGGGGTAAAGAAAGTAATTATCGGCAAAGCTGAAAACCTTGACCAACTGATAACTGGAACTTCAGGAACAACTATCGTAGCTTCCTAAAGGCCCCGGTGGGGAAGGGGTAAAATATGAATTATGAACGACTCAACAAATACCGAAACGATAAATGTATTGCATCATGAAGCAGTAGGTCTTTTAAAAGAACTGATCGCTACTCCTTCGTTTAGTAAGGAAGAAGATGAAACAGCCGGTATTCTCTGCCGTTTTATCGGTGGAAAAGGAATCGAACATTCGAGGGTGGGAAACAATGTGTACGCATTGAATAAATACTATGATGTAAATAAACCCAGCATCTTGCTCAATTCGCACCACGACACGGTTAAGCCCAACAAAGGATATACGTTCGACCCTTTCAGCCCCTTTGAAAAAGATGGTAAATTATTTGGATTAGGTAGCAATGATGCAGGAGGTTGTTTGGTTTCTCTTCTTGCAACCTTTCTTTATTTTTACGACCGCCAGGATCTAAGCCATAATGTTGTATTTGCCGCCAGCGCCGAAGAAGAAATAAGTGGCGTTAATGGTATTGAACTGGTGCTCCCTTATCTCGGTAAACTGGATTATGGTATTGTAGGTGAACCAACAAAGTTAGAAATGGCCGTAGCGGAGCGGGGACTGATGGTTATTGATTGTACGGCCGAAGGCCGCTCCGGTCATGCCGCCAGGAACGAGGGAGAAAATGCATTGTATAAAGCTGTTGATGATATCAACTGGTTGCGTAGTTATAAATTTGAAAAAGTTAGTCCTCTGCTTGGTGAATCAAGATTAACCGCCACCGTGATAAATACTGAAAACGTTCAGCACAATGTGGTGCCATCGCAATGCAAATATGTAATTGACGTACGGGTCAATGAACTTTATACATTTGAGGAAATACTGGAGGCGTTAAAAAATAATCTGAAAAGTAAATTCAAGCCACGTACTACCCGGATGAAATCCACTTCTATTCCATTGGATCATCCGCTGGTAAAAGCCGGGATTAATTTAGGAAAAGGATATTATGGTTCTCCGACTACTTCAGACAAGGCGTTAATGCCGTTCGCAACGTTAAAAATGGGTCCCGGCGACAGTGCCCGAAGCCATACCGCCGACGAATTCATTTATCTTGATGAAATAAAAGAAGGTATCACGACTTACATTCAACTTGTAAGCCAACTAGTATAAATAACCATTCCATGAAGCTGTGGCAAAAAAACACCCCTTTAGGGGATGGGGGCAAAGAAGTAGAAACCTTCACTGTTGGCAAAGACAGGGAGATGGATATGTACCTGGCTGCATTTGATGTACAGGGTTCGCTGGCACACATTGAAATGCTGGAATCAGTAGGACTCCTGACAAAAGAAGAACTAAGCCAACTTCAGGCAGAATTAAAAAAAATCTATCAGCAAATACAGAAAGGCGAATTCACGCTACAGGATGATGTAGAAGATATTCACTCACAAGTAGAATTATTATTGACACAAAAACTGGGTGATACCGGTAAAAAAATTCACAGCGCAAGAAGCCGCAACGACCAGGTGCTGGTGGACATAAAATTATTCCTGCGTAATGAACTGGAAGAATTGGTAAAAACCATCCAGCCTTTATTTGAATTATTGCAAACACAAAGCGAGAAATACAAAGCAGATCTTTTGCCGGGTTATACTCATCTGCAATTAGCCATGCCATCTTCTTTTGGTCTGTGGTTTGGCGCTTATGCTGAAAGCCTGGTAGATGATACGATCACCATCAAAGCCGCCTATGATGTTGTCAACAAAAATCCATTGGGTTCTGCGGCAGGCTACGGTTCATCATTTCCGATTGACCGGACCCTTACCACGACACTGCTTGGCTTCGATGACCTGAACTATAATGTTGTATATGCCCAAATGGGACGAGGTAAAGCGGAAAGAATAACAGCGATGGCGCTGGCCAATGTGGCTGATACACTTAGCAAGCTTTCGATGGATGCCACGTTATTTCTAATTCAAATGCAGCCAGGTACATATCCATATCCTTGTCTTTACCGACAGTGAAGGTTTCTACTTCTTTGCCCCCATCCCCTAAAGGGGTGTTTTTTTG
>JANOCH010000417.1:0-10093 GCA_031412015.1 Chitinophagaceae bacterium | reverse complement strand
AGGCCGGATGGCAGATCTGATTTTAAAAAACTAGTAGTGGGTTTCATCTGAGTATGATGTATGGGTTGTGTGGCATTAAAAATTTGAGCCACCCCGATATTTCCGGGATGGCCCAATTTGGATATATAAATCTTACCTGGTTACCAACACTTTTTCTTCCTTTCTTCTTATGGTTAAATTCTTGAAGAAATCAACCTGGCCGTTCTCGACATTGTATACAGCTCCCACTATTCCGATCTCGCCTTTTGCAAACATTCCTTTTACAAGGGTACTTCGGGTTAAAATCTCTTCCAGGCTGTTTTCCACATTTGCATAGGCTACATTATCAGGAAAAAGATGTTCTTTATCATCTTTCAGCATGGCCTTACTGATAGAAGGCTGTATACGTTTCAGCAGGTCGGTGATATGTCCGTCCTGCACCCCGGCCTTTGCGCTTTTGATCGCTCCGCATTCGGTATGCCCCAGGACCACTAATATTTTAGATCCCACATATTTCACTGCATATTCAATGCTGGCCAGGATGTCATTGTTCACAATATTTCCAGCTACCCGAATACTGAACAAGTCACCCAGTCCCTGGTCAAAAACCAGTTCTGCAGACGCACGGGAATCCATACAGCTTAATACAACAGCAAATGGATATTGACCATCCCTTGTTTCGTTGATCATTTCCAGGTGATCATGATTCGTATTTAAATTGCCCACAAATCGCTGGTTTCCTTCCACCAGTATCTCATAACATTTGTAGGGGGTAAGGTTTTCTAAGTATTCTTTAGAATGCTTTCTCATTATGCGTATATTTTAGTCTAGTACCATCATTTAAAACGGCATTAGTTTTTATAAAAAAAATTGATAAAAGGCTTATCAAAAGCCATTACGAAAAACGGGAGATTAAATTATGCCGCATTGGGTGGTGGAACCAGCAATTCGCCATGATAGGCTGTATAGGTGTCAGCATCTACGCATTTTTGATATTGCGATATTACCGAGAAGAAATAATCTGCTTTGTGGTGATCGTGAAGAAACTCTTCGGAAAAGGTGGTGCTGGCGGGTGCTTTTTCTTCAGTAGTATTACCAAATGGGTTAGCAGCTTCTTCCTCGTTGCCGGCAAGCGGAGAAACTATATTCGCCGCCTTGTCATGCTGCGAAATTTTTTGCTGGGCTGCTACTACAAAAGGAGCACTAATAGTAAGCCACAGCAACGCCAGTATCATACACGTGGCGGAAAGCTGCTGAAGAAGACTATATTTTTTTTTGTTTCCTTTCATCTAAGAGTGTTGCAAAATAACGATTTACATTTGTTAAACCAAACCGTTTGTGGATACAACCGGGGCTAAAATAACATCCAATCACTAAACTTGTTGAGTATTATTGTCATTTTTACCAAAAAAAATTAACAAGGGGGATTTCCCCCAAAAGCTAACGGCCGTTTAGTTTTCTGATCTTTTTATGGGGTACATTTGGTGACAACTATCATACCAATGAAACCTTACGAGATATTATTAAAAGATAACAAAACCTGGGCAGCCCAAAAATTAGCGGAAGATCCGGGGTTCTTCGACCGCCTGCTGCATGTACAAACTCCCGAATTTTTATGGATCGGCTGTAGTGATAGCCGGGTCCCCCCTGACCAAATAACCCAGACAGAGCCCGGGGAAATTTTTATTCACCGCAACGTAGCCAACCTGGTGGTAAATACCGACGTGAATTTGATGAGTGTTTTGGATTATGCCGTCAATCACCTGAAAGTAAAACACGTCGTTGTTTGCGGCCACTATGGGTGCGGAGGCGTTAAGGCGGCCATCTCTAATGCAGATTTCAACCAGGTATTGAATATGTGGCTCCGCAATATCAAAGACATTTACCGCATACATCGTAAAGAGTTAGAAATGATCGCTGATGAAGATAAAAAACTGAATCGGCTGATCGAATTAAATATAAAAGAACAGGTATTTAACCTGGCCAAAACAGCGATCATTCAAAAGGCCTGGAATAATGACGAGCGGCCCGACCTGCACGGGTGGGTATATGATCTGCACGATGGAATAATAGATCCTGTAATAGAAATGAAAGCAGGTACCGATATCGACCCGCTTTATGAATTTCATAACCTGTAAAAAGGTAGATCCAAAAACAATCCCGGTGCAACTCAAATTGCATAAATTCGCAGCAGTGCGTGTCAGCTAACTCACTAATTATCTTATGTCCATTGAAGTAAAGAACCTTCTGAAACAATACGGCGAGCAGAAAGCAGTCAATAATATTTCCTTTAAAGTCGATAAAGGCGAGATCGTTGGTTTCCTTGGACCGAATGGGGCCGGCAAATCAACCACCATGAAGATCATAACGGGGTATTTGCAACAAACCGGTGGAGAGGCTTTTGTATGCGGTATCAATGTGGCAAAAAACCCTCTTGAAACTAAAAAGAAAATTGGGTACCTGCCCGAACTGAACGCCCTGTATTATGATATGTACGTGAAAGAATATTTAGGTTTTGTAGCGGAAGTACATAAAGTAGAGGAGCCCAAATCAAAGATCGAAAAGGTGATCGACCTTACAGGTCTGAATGTCGAATGCAAAAAGAAGATCGGCCAGTTGTCGAAAGGATACAAACAACGCGTGGGACTTGCAGCGGCACTCATCCACGATCCTGAAGTATTAATACTGGATGAGCCAACCAGTGGGTTAGATCCTAACCAGATCGTTGAAATAAGAGAGGTGATCAAACAACAGGGTGCAAACAAAACCGTTTTATTTTCTTCCCATATTTTGCAGGAAGTGGAAGCTATTTGCGACAGGGTCATTATTATTAATAAAGGTGAGCTGGTAGCAGATGATAAATTGAGTAATCTTCAGAAAGGAAATAATGAAAGCCATTCCGTGGTAATTCAGTTCAAAGAGGCCGTGGACAGACAGCTATTAGTCGAAATGAAAGACGTGATAAACGTTACTCAACTTCAGCCTATGGGCTTCAAACCCGATAGCTATCGGGTCCAAACAGCAAATCCTGAAATTGTTCGTAAACAAATACTCGAATTAGCTTTGCTACACAATCTCAACATCGTTTCTTTGCAAAGCGAAGACCAGAGCCTTGAAGATGTATTTCGTTCTCTTACCCAAAAAACTGAATAATATCCTGACCTCCCCGTGGAATAGAATCAAGTACAGGTATACCATTGCCGGTCAAATAAAACAATATTCTTTTCAACTTTATAAACATTCACCAGATCATGAGTTACATTTCCGAAGTTTTTGCAAGACAAATATTAGACAGCCGCGGCAATCCTACTGTAGAAGCAGACGTGATAACAGATGAGGGAGCCGTGGGACGGGCCGCTGTACCAAGTGGCGCCAGCACGGGTATTCACGAAGCTGTTGAATTAAGAGATGATGACAAGAAAAAGTATGTTGGTAAGGGAGTACTGAAAGCTGTAAAAAATGTAAATACGATTATAGCCCCCGCCTTGTTGGGTTATGATGTAGCGGATCAAACAGGCCTGGATGAATTGATGATCGAACTCGACGGTACCGCGAATAAAGGCAAGTTAGGCGCTAATGCCCTGTTGGCGGTAAGCATGGCAGTGGCTAAGGCGGCCGCGGAGGAATCCGCCCTGCCCTTGTATCGTTATATCGGTGGTACCAATGCTAAAACATTGCCCATCCCTATGATGAACATTTTGAATGGCGGAGCACATGCCGACAACAAAATAGATTTCCAGGAATTCATGATCATGCCGATAGGTGCTGCGACTTTCAGTGAAGGACTTCGCTGGGGCGTTGAAATTTTCCATACACTCAAATCGGTATTAAAGAAAAAAGGATTCAGCACTAATGTAGGTGACGAAGGTGGTTTTGCACCCAATATCCAAAGCAATGAAGAAGCCATTGACACCGTAATGGAAGCTATCCAGGCATCGGGTTACAAAGCCGGATCGCAGATCGTCATTGCGATGGATGCGGCCAATAGTGAATTATGGGATGCCAAAAAGAAAAAATATGTGTTTCATAAAAGTGATGGCAAGCAACTGAGCAGCGATCAACTGGTGAAATTCTGGGAGAGCTGGGTAAAACAATATCCCATAGTTTCCATCGAAGACGGTATGGCGGAAGATGACTGGAATGGCTGGGCTTCTTTAACACAAGCTGTTGGTAAAAAATGCCAGCTGGTAGGTGATGATCTTTTTGTAACCAATGTTATTCGCCTGCAACAGGGTATTGATAAAAACATCGCCAATGGTTTGTTGGTCAAAGTAAACCAAATCGGTACCGTAACTGAAACCATTAATGCCGTGACACTGGCCCAGCATAACGGTTACAACACCATTATGAGTCACAGAAGTGGGGAAACAGAGGATACAACTATCGCTGACCTGGCCGTAGCATTGAATTGCGGACAGATCAAAACCGGTTCTGCTTCCCGTACGGACCGTATAGCAAAATACAACCAGCTGATCCGTATCGAAGAACAATTGGGCAGCAGCGCTGTATATCCAAAAGGAAAAATAAAATTCGGTAAATAAAAATCCAGGAATTAATTCCCAGGCAATCCGTTCAAAACTAAGAATGGGTTGCTTTTTTATTATGAACATAGATATACCCAAACTAAAAGGAAGGCATATATACCTTGAATTATTGTTGCCGGAACATCGCGAAATAATTCGACAGCTTGCCAGGGACGAACGTATCTGGGAGTTCAATAAAATGTTGCTGATCGACGAAAATTATGACAAGATGTTTGATGCCTTTTTTGAAAAGGCACTTGACAAACATTCAATGAACGGGCAACAAAGTTTTGTGATCAAACTGGTGAAGGATGATGCATTGATTGGTATGACCCGGCTATATGAGCACAGCGAAAAGGATAAGGTGGCAACGATCGGTTATACCTGGTATATTCCTTCTGTTTAGTGAGGGGTTCATAACAAAGAATGCAAGTTGTTGTTGCTGAAGTATATTTTCGAAACCCTTCAATTTAACCGCGCAGAATTGAGAGTGGCCCACCAAAATATCCGTTCCCAGAAAGCCGTGGAAAAGATAGGTGGAATAAAGGAAGGGGTGTTGCGCAAACATGGTTATCGAAATGACGGATCTTTAAAACATACAGTTATCTATAGCATCATTGATGATGAATGGCCGGTTGTAAAAGAAAAACTGGTACAACTCATTGCAGAAAGTGAAAATGATTAACTTTATCGCAGATTCTTACAATGAAACTACTAACCCATATCCCCTCCTTGCTGAAAAACAAGTATTTTATTGCTATTGCTGTTTTCGCGGCTATCATCCTTTTTTTTGATAAGAACGATGTCTTCACCCAATCTGCCCGAATCAAGCAGTTGCGGGAGTTGCAGGAGAGCAAGCAATATTATACCGATCGCATTGCTTCAGAACGCAAAGAACTGGAACAACTTAAGTCGAATCCTGGCACTGTCGAAAAATACGCACGCGAGAAATACCTGATGAAAAGAGACAACGAAGACCTGTTCATCATCCCCGAACCCCTTGATAAAGAAGGCGATAATAAATCCGCACAATAAGAGGATTAAATCTCCGTTATTAATGCGGACATTTTATATTTTCTGGATCTCACTTTTTAAGGACATTAATGGTTTGCGAATGACAAAATTTACCCCTGAGGATCTTCTATTGTATTTATACAAAGAAAGTTCTCACCAGCTTACCGCTGCTATCGAGCATGGTTTGACGCTGGACTGGACATTACGGGAAAAACTCACGGTATTAAAAACATCCATGCAAAGGCTTGACCAAATCCATGAAACGCCACGCACCGAGGTGATTTTAAACATTCTGAATTATGCCCGTGAAAAATCTTCGGAAGCAGTATAACTCTTCTGCGAATTTTTCCTACTTTATTCAGCATCCCGCCAACAGCGGGATGCTTTTTTTGCTAAGAGTTCAAGGAGAAAAAGAGGTGAAGAAGAAGACATTCTTCAGCTATGGTTTATGTACTAATGCTACTTCATCTCCATTTCTCACTATGCATTCTCAGCTCATCTCTTTTACTCCTTTTCTCTTTACTCTCTTAGCTTCTCTTTTTCTCTTTTGACCTCTTAGCTTAGCTTTGTATATGACCCGTAAAGAACGTTACCAATTCGCTATTGACTACTTTCAAAAAAATACACCTGAAGCAGAAACGGAATTGATCTATGACAGCCCTTATCAATTACTAGTGGCCGTTATACTTTCAGCGCAGTGTACAGACAAGCGGGTGAACCTTACTACTCCTGCCATTTTTGAAAAATACCCCGATATAAAAACACTTAGTCAAACCAATTTTGATGAGTTGTTTGCCCTGATCAAAAGCATTTCTTATCCCAACAACAAAACCAAACACCTGATTGGAATGGCGCAGAAGGTGATAGATAAATTTGATGGACAAATTCCGATGACGGTCGATGAATTGATAGAGTTACCCGGGGTCGGCAGGAAGACCGCCAATGTTATCACCTCGGTAATCGATAAGCAACCCAATATGGCGGTAGATACCCACGTGTTCCGGGTTAGCAAAAGATTAGGCCTGGTCAGTACCAAAGCAAACACCCCATTGGCCGTAGAAAAAGAGTTGATCAAATATATCCCGGAAGCATTGGTACATAAAGCTCATCACTGGCTTATTCTCCATGGTCGATACATCTGTCTCGCCAGAAATCCTAAATGCGAAAAATGTGGCCTGATGCAGGTTTGCAAATATTTCTGGATGCAAAAACCCTGAGTACTAATACATTCGTTCCTAGGGAAAACCTATTCATTCAAATCAAAGTTTAGCATAATACTTGTAACCTTTTTGCCGGTCTTTTATTCTATGAAATAACCGACAACCTGTGAGAACTAACTACCTATCTACCTGCATTCTTTGCCTTGCGACGCTTTTTTATACAGGCATAGCTGCCCAGTCCCCCTTACCGCCAACACAATGGGCTTATCATTACGGCGGTTCTTCTGTCGATATTCCCTTTGTAATAAAATTTACCAGCGATGGTGGAACTATTGTTGGCGGCTATACAGATTCTAAAGACGGCGATATTGACGCCCACACGCCGCGTGAATACTGGGACCTGTGGGTAGCCAAACTGGATCGTTGCGGAACTATTCAATGGGAACAATCATTTGGCGGAACGGGTTATGAAAGTGCAAGAGACATTGTACAAACTTCCGATGGCGGTTACATGGTATTAGGGGAAACCAATTCAACAGACGGCGGCGTAGTAGCAGGGTTTGGTGGAACAAAAGATATCTGGTTATTAAAATTAGGTGCGGCGGGAAACCTTGTTTGGCAAAAACGCTACGGTGGAACTGGCCTCGATATCGGTAATCATATTGAAATAACAAGCGATGGAGGGTTTCTAATAGCTGCTTCTACTTCTTCTAATGATGGTAATATTCATGGCAATCACGGTACGGGCGGATATACTGATGGTGCGCTGATAAAGATAACAGCGGCCGGTGCGGTGCAATGGAGTAAATGTTACGGAGGTAGTAAGAATGAAGAATTATTTGATATTGAAATTATCAATGGAAAAACGTACCTCGCCGGTTTTACCAATTCCGTTGATGGCGATATTCCTCCAAGTCAGCAAAATTATGATGTGTGGTTACTGGCTCTTGACGCCAACGGAAATAAGATCTTCAGTAAAATTTATGGTGGTTCACAAAATGACGTGGCCTATTCCATGACCAAAGGCGCTGATGGAACATTAACCTTAGCCGGATATACTACTTCCAACGATGGGGATGTAAGCGGCGCCAAAGGAAGCCAGGATTATTGGATTACTAATATTGATCAAAACGGAAAACTCAACTGGCAAAAAGTATTGGGTGGTACAGAAGCAGACTACGCAAATACTATTATTACCGATGAAGACAGCAGCTATATCATTGGAGGAATATCCTATTCCGATGATGGCGATATTACCAATGCCCTGGGTGAAGGTGATTACTGGACGGTGAAATTAGATGCGACAGGAAAACTGGTTTGGAAACGAAATTGGGGTGGTAGCAGCAGCGATCATCTACGTTATATGATACATGATCCCGTGATGAACGAATACTACCTGGCTGGTGATTCGGAATCGGGCGATGGTGATTTTGCCAATTCAAGAGGGGAGACTGATTTCGGCATTATCAAATTAAAAATACCTGAACTGTTGAGTAAGGACTCAGCGGTTTGCAGCATCAATGGATTCATCCCTGTTCAGGATACATTAAGAGATGCCTGCGGATACGATTCAGTCATTGTTAATTATTCACCTGTACTGTTGAATGGCCCGTTTGCAAATATGCGTAAAGCGGATACGATTTTTGTTGGTCAATCCGTCACGTTACATTCAACTGGGAACGGAACCATCACCTGGGATTCACATGCTTCTTTGAGTTGTACTGATTGCCCTGACCCTGTGGCCTCGCCAACAACTACTACTATTTATACCGCTACCAACTCATTGCCCAACGGTTGCCAGGTCTCCGACCGGTTCACCGTGGTAGTATTGACAGACGCCATCGTAATGACGCCCAGCGCATTTACACCAAATGGAGATGGATTGAATGATTACTTCGGTCCGGTGGGAAAAGTACCGGAGGGGTTCAGGTTACAGATATTTAATCGCAATGGCGAGACAGTATTTAAAAGTTCGTCCATCAGTCAAAAATGGGATGGCGTATATAAAGGCGTGAAGCAGCCGTCTAGTGTTTTTATTTATATGATCGAGTATAAAGATTTACAAAACAAACCTCATCAGCAAAAGGGAACGCTTACGCTGATACGGTGATAAGTTTAAATCCCGATAGCAATCGGGATAAAAGTTTAAGGAGATCTATAAACCTCCAAACTAAAAACTGAAACAAATGGACAGAAGAGAATTTTTTAGAGCAGCCCGGAAGAATTATTCCGCCAATAAAAATAGCGGAAAGCTCTCCGGTAATATGTTTGCCGGATTGGATCCTTATACTGGCGCCTGGACAGTTAACGAGGTATCGCATTTGCTAAAGCGGACGATGTTTGGCGCTAAGAAAGGGGACATTGATCATTTCCTCGCTTTATCACCCGATGCTGCAATAGACGAATTATTAAATACTGTCACTGTACCCAGTCCTCCTTTAAGGGATTATGGATTGCTGGAAGATGATGAAGGCGGATTACATGATGATCTTGGGATAGCACAGGGAAAAACCTGGGTTAACGATTCAAATATGTTAAGTGATCCCGATGTCAGGGGCGCCATTAATAGCCGTCGTGTTGAAAGCTTAAGAAAATGGTGGGCTGGCCTTATCATCAACCAGGGTAGAAGCATACAGGAAAAAATGGTGTTGTTCTGGCATCATCATTTTTCTGTGCAACTACAGGAAGTGGAAAATGCACAATTCTTATACCGTCATCATAACCTTCTTCGGACCAATGCGATGGGTAATTTTAAAACCCTTGTCAGAGATGTAATCATTGATCCGGCTATGCTGATTCACCTGAATGGTTATTTGAATTCAAGGCAGGCGCCGGATGAAAATTTTGCCCGTGAGCTGCAGGAATTATTTACCATTGGTAAAGGACCGGATTCTTTATATACAGAAGATGATGTAATAGCTGCTGCAAGAGTATTGACTGGCTGGCGTATCAACGATGACCCGCTCAATTCTTATTTTGATTCCGGTGCACACGATATGGGGCCGAAAACCTTTTCTGCTTTTTATAACAATACTACCATCGCTGCCAGCAGCAATGGCACCCAGGAGCTGGATGCCTTTATGAATATGCTTTTTGCGACTACGGAAGCCTCCCGTTTTGTGTGCCGCAAGCTTTATAAATGGTTTGTGTATTATGAAATTGATGATACAGTTGAAGCCGAGGTAATTATTCCTATGGCGGCCGTATTGCAGAGTAATAATTTTGATATAAAGCCCGCTTTATCGGTTTTGCTGAAAAGCGAACATTTCTTTGACAGTATTAACCAGGCCTGCTATATCAAAAGCCCATTCGATTTTATTGTTGGCACGATGAGGGAATTTAATGTTGGATTTCCAGCTTATACGGATTATACAACAGGCTATCCTTTTTTCAATTCCATTTATCAGAATGCAGCGG
>JANOCH010000416.1:0-11702 GCA_031412015.1 Chitinophagaceae bacterium | reverse complement strand
GCTACCACCATTCAGCCGGCTGTTGCCAGCTATTCCGGTACAGTATTGGCGGCCACAGGCAGTACGGGTACTCCAGCTATTCCTGCGGCTTGTAGCGGTACACCCGATGATGATGTATGGTTCAAATTCGTAGCAGCGCAGACCGTTGCCACCGTATCGTTGAACGGGACCCTTACGTCTAACGGTTCCAAAATCCAGGTTTTTTCAGGTCCTTGTGGAGGGCCAGCAGCTTTTGTTTCGATCGGCTGTGGAGACAACCTGGTCAACTTAACCGGCCTTACGCCCGGTGATACCTATTTTATAAGAATATTTTCCAATGGCGCTGGTGCTCCTACCGCTGCAAATTCAATATTTGACATATCGGTTGCGCCCCTGGCGCCCGGCAACGTTGGTTCCGGACGCATGAATGAAGTGTTTCAACAGACTATTCTTTCCGTTCCCAATCTCCTGGCCGATCCCTGGGAAATAACCTATGGACCAGATAACAATTTATGGATCACGGAATCAAAAGGCTATAGAGTTTATAGAATGAATCCGACAACCGGAATAAAAACGACCGTTCTGGATCTTTCTCAGTTTAGCACTTTCTATTCCGCACCGGCAGACCAGGCTTTTTATTGTCAATTTAATAACGGAAACGGTGCCCAGGGTGGTTTAGCAGGTCTGGCACTGCACCCAAATTTCCTAAATGGCCTGCCTTCCGAAAGGAATTACGTCTATGTGTCTTATATCAGAACATCCAACGGGGGTTCATCACCGACCGGGATATTCTTTACTAATCGCTTAGCCAGGTTTACCTATAATGCCGTTACAGGAAGATTGGAATCACCGGTCTCCTTATGTGATACTTTACCGGGTAGTGGTGACCACAATTCGCAACGTATGATCATCGCCCCCGATACATTAGGTGGTGGTAGTTATCTTTTTTATGCATCTGGTGATATGGGATCCGGACAGTTTGGTAACAGGGACCGGCCGATGAGGGCTCAAGTTCCAGGTTCTTATGAAGGAAAAATATTAAGGTTTAACCTTGAGTCTGATGGCGATGCTGGTTTGGCAGCCTGGATACCCAACAGTAATCCCTATTCCGCTACAAGTGCGGTGTACAGTATCGGTATAAGAAACAACCAGGGTTTTGCCTATGATCCCGACTTAAATATTTTGTATGGATCATCTCACGGGCCGTATAGTGATGATGAAATAAATATAATCCAACGGCGAAGAAATTACGGGCATCCAATAATAATAGGGTATGCCTCGGATGGAAACTACAATGGAACCACTACGCCTAGTACGAATACCAGCCTTTCTGCCGGTGCCGCTTTCACGGATAATAGCGGTAACTCAAGCTGCCCGCCGGTTGGAAACGAATCAACCAATGTGACGATTCTTGATGCGAACGGAAATGGACTTTATAAAGATCCGTTGTTCTCCGCTTATCCCGAAACGAATGCCGCTATCCGTACGATCTGGCAAACTAATCCCGGTAATGGAGCCTGGCCCTCTGAAGGCTGGTCTGGATTAGATCTTTATACAAACACATTGATCCCTGGCTGGAAAAAGTCACTGGTGGCGACCTCATTAAAATGGGGAAGATTGGTGCGAATCAAACTTGGAACTTCCGGTACCATTACGGTGCCCAGTAACGACCCGATAAACAACGCCGGCGATACTATCAGCTATTTTGGAAGCCAAAACCGATTCAGGGACTTAACATTCGCACCAAACGGAAAAGACATATATGTGGTAATGGACAGGTCGACGACAACATCAGGTCCAAGCGCCGCTAACCCGGTGGTACCTTCCTGCCAGGGTTGTGTGCAAAAATATACATTCCTGGGTTATGCGGATAACGGAGGCAAAAGTTCCATTCCAACATCCATTGCTGTAACGGATGGTTCGGTTAATACCTGCAATGCAGGAACTACGGTAACGATAGACGCTACCAATAACAATCTTTGGGTACCGATCACCGGACCGGATGGAAATATCATGGCAGAGATCAATGCCATGGGTCAAAACCTGGGTGTGGTTACTTCATCATTCTACAAACATTCAGGACCAATAAGGATAAGAAATGGCTTCCGTTACCTCGACAGGAACATTACGATCACCCCGGCCGTAACCAGCTTTGGTACACCGGTTAAAGTCAGGCTCTATATTTCAAAAGCTGAGTTTGATGCGTTGGATGCGGATCCGCTTAGTGGTATAACTTCCGGTATCGGACAATTAAGGATACTGAAAAATTCCGATCCGTGCGGTCCTGCAGTTAGTTCAACGACCGAATTAATAAATGTAACCATTAGCGGCGCTGACCTTGTCCATGGAGCTAATGGATATGTATTACAGGGAGAAATATCTGGCTTTTCTTCTTTCTATTTTGGAGCGTCCAATATTTTGTTACCATTGGAACTGCTGACATTCAAAGGGGCGTTGCAAAACAATGCTACGCTCTTGCAATGGGAGACTTCCAATGAAACCAATACTTCTCATTTCGATGTAGAAAGAAGCCTGGATGGCAGAAGTTTTGGCGGCATAGGCACCGTAGCAGCCAGCGGTAATAGCGTTGCAGGTAATAAATACAATTATACTGATTATGATGTAAGCAGTCTTTCAACCACCGTGATCTACTACAGGTTAAAGATGGTGGATGCAGACGGCCAGTATAAGTATTCTAATGTCGTTACTATTTACCTTTCTGATATTACCGGCTTGTCTATTTCTCCAAACCCAACATCAGGAGAAACAAAAATGATGATCAATGCGGCGGCGGATGGAAGGGTACAGTGGAAACTCAGGGATAACCATGGTAGGGTGGTAATGCAAAATATGATCGGTGTTAATAAAGGAAATAATAACGTGAATATTAATATAAGCAGTTTATCAAGCGGCGTATATTATATGCATGTTACAGGAGCGGGAATTGACCAGCATGTCAAGCTTCAGAAACTGTAAAGATGTTTTAGTACGGTTCTTAAAGTAATTACCCAGACCGGCTGACATAGATCCATTAAGCTCTCTTCAATTTTATTGAAGAGAGCTTTTTTTATAGTCGTAGGTTTTAACACCAATTCAATTTCGCTGGTATAATAAAAACCCCGGTAATCCCGTTTTTGGAACGGAAAGAGATGAGTAGTACCGGCATTTAATGTATAGGCAAACGGAATAGTAAACGAATGTACCAGGCATTGAGTTTCACGGTTAAGATCAAATCCGCGGGAATTTAGTCCCTAACATAGCTGATGCAGTTAGTTTTGTTTTTCATTGCGACCCCTTCCAGCCTGAAGGGGTTACTTGTTTAAATAGGAGCTGCTGACTAAGTAAAAATATGACTATATCGAAAGGCTTCACCCGAACAACTTTAGTAGAAAGCTATATCAACCAATACACACAAACCTTATTACTTTCTGTGGCCGGACGAATACAGACCAAGGTAATAAGGTAGCTTCATCTACTGGTTCATTTTCTACTGAGGTTTAGGAGAAAAGCGAAATTTAAAAACATGGTCGGTGCTTGGATTTTTGATAAGTTATCCATTAGCCCTTGCATTTCAGAGATATATTGCAATGATTGAGTCTCTCCAACAAAGGGCTTGAAAGTCTGTCAGCAAATCCTGAATATCAAGAAGAGACTATCCAGGTACATGAAATTTTTTAACCGCCTGATATTCTTCTTTTCTTCTGAGTCAACGATAGTCTCCCAACTTAAACCGGGGAACCTGTGATCAAGGGCTTTTTGGCCTGGTTTGACGTGCCGGACAACTAAGGATAGCGTGTTTTAATAAGTTAGTAAAGTATAGGATAAACCGGTGAAACATACGGCCTGAATTAACCTTCGTCATACAATAGTTATCAACTTATTACCATTTTCTCTGGTTGAAATACCAATTCGCCGTGTTATTTTAAGTAGTAAAACTTCCTTCTCTCGGCCTATTTTTTCACATAATTAGCCTCCTGAAATTGCCGGTAAGAGCGAAGTGCAATTACTTTTTTTTATTGCAGGTTACGATCTAATTTCAACCCTTAGAATCATTATTGTGCAAAGGGCCAATTTTTTTAAAAAATAAATTATTGCCTTTCCAGGATGATTTTAAAAGCCGGCATCGCCGGAGAAAGAAAATAAATATTTATGAAATCCACCAAACACTTTTTTTTCCTTATTTTCTTATTGTGTTTTCAAGCCGCTGTCGCACAGCAAAAATTCAGTAAAGTAAAAATTAAGCTTCCGGCATCACCCGCTGAGCGCAGCGCTGTTATTGCCATGATGGACGCTGATCACTTTAGCCAGGAAGGCGATGGGATCATAGCAGAGATCAGCGAGTATGCCCAAACGCAATTAAGGGCAGCTGGTTATTCCTTTGATGTGTTGATCGATGATGTGACAAAACACTTCGTCGAAGAAAGTAAAAAATTTTTCCGCCAGGGAGTTTCCGGAAACAGGACGGCTTTTGAAACCTCAGGACAATCGATCAGGAATTTTATCGCCACCCCGTCCTTTTTTTCTACCAATGGACTCCCTCCGGGTGGTATGGGCGGTTTCTATACCTATTCGGAAATGAATACGGAGATGAACGATCTTGTTACGGCTTTTCCAACCCTGGTACAAAAAACTTCTTTGGGATTGTCTATCGAAGGGCGCAATATCTGGTGCCTGAAGATCTCTGATAATGTTACTACTGATGAGAATAATGAGCCCGAAGTGTTATACCTGGGCTTGCAGCATGCACGGGAAGCGATCACGGGCACCAGCCTGATCTTCTTTGCTCAATATCTTGCCCAGAATTATGGAACCAATGAGGCCGTTACTAAACTGGTGAATAACCGGGAGATCTATATCGTTCCCTGTACTAACCCCGACGGTTATGTTTATAATGAAGTAAATGACCCGGGTGGTGGTGGAATGCAACGAAAAAATCGAAGAAATGTGGGTAGCGATGTTACGGGGCAAAAAGGAGTGGACCTGAACAGGAACTATGGAATAGACTGGGCCGATTGTGCGGGTGCTTCTTCCAGTTGCGGATCGTCGAATACATCGATGGAAACTTATTGGGGTGCCAGTGCGTTTTCAGAACCCGAAACAAGAGCTATCCGTGACCTCTGCTATGCACGGAACTTTGTAGCTGCATTTGATCAGCATTGTTCCGGGCCTTATTATTCTTTGCCTTTTGGCAGAAGAAGCTATCATACTATGCCAGTATTGGATCAGCAATTTTACAAGTTTGTTCCTGCACTGATGGGCAAGTATAACGGACATAGAGCAGGAGATAGTTATGCTACTGTTCAATATGAAGTGGCGGGTGGCGCTAAAGACTGGTGGTTGCTTGGCGATATCGAAAGTTTTCCCGGGGAAGCCAATAAAAAAGGGAAGATATATGGTATGACGGGTGAAGCCGGTGGAGGCGGATTTTGGGCGCCCAGCAACCAGATCATTGAGCTCTGTAAAAATCTTTGTTTTCAGAATATGCAATTGGCTCATGCAGCCGGATCTTATGTAGATGTGCAGGACGTAGACGATATTGCCGTTACCAATCTCAATCCAAGCTTGAGTTTTAAGATCCAAAGGGTAGGTTCAGGAAATGATCCTGTTACCATTAGCATTATACCATTACAGAATATTCAGTCAGTTGGCTCCCCGGTAACGGTCAATAGCCTGCCCACTTATTATGACACCTATACAGGAAGTATTCCCGTTTCGATCCCGGCAGGCTTGGGTAATGAACAAAGAATAAGGTTTATATGGAAGGTGGAAACCGGCGGGATTGCCATATATGATACGGTGACAAAAATGTATAATCCTTTTACGGTCTTCGCTGATAATATGGACGCTGGCGCTGTTACTACCAACTGGGATGTATCGGGAGGATGGAATTACACCAGTGCCTTTGCGAATGGTGGTACAAGATCGCTGACAGAATCACCTGTTGGAAATTATACAGCTAGTGATAACCGGATAGCCGCCATGAGAAATGCATTTGACCTGAGTGATGCAACGGTAGGTTATATAAGTTTTTGGACCAGGCACCGGTCCGAAAATTTCAGGGATATTTTACGTCTCCAGGTTTCAACTAACAGTACTGATGGTTTTGATGGTACCTGGACCAACCTTGTTGGCCGGAATACCGTTCAGGAAACTAATACAACTAACCAGGGTCGTTTAGGTGGGCAGCCTGCATTAACCGGTATCAAAGAAAACTGGACAAGGGAGTTGATTGAGATCCCTGCGGGCTTTTATTCAAGCAGTAATGTTCGTTTCAGGTTTGAGTTTTCATCAGATGTTAATTCTGGCAGTAATGATTTTGAACAGGACCTGGACGATGGTTTTTATATTGATGATTTTAAGATCATAAAAAGCAGATCAACGCTGATCACCCTTCCTGTACAGTTTATAAGCTTCGAGGGCAGCTTGTTGCAGGATGAAACTATACGTCTTGACTGGGCGGCGATCACGGACCAGCAACATGATTATTTTGAAATAGAGAAATCTTCCAATGGTTCAGCTTTTACTTCCATGGGAAAAGGCCCTTCCACCGCGCCGTATTGGGGAATTGACACGTCACCGTTTATTGGTAATAATTTTTACAGGATCAAACAGGTTGATAAAAATGGCACAACCTCTTATAGCATTATAATAAATGTTTACTATGGTCCGGCTTTGTTCAATGTATCAGTTTATCCCAATCCGGTTACAGATATTTTAACCGTTAAGATCAATTCGACAACTACTGAACAATATCTGATCAGCATTACCGACATGGCCGGCAGAAAAGTATTTGAAGAAAAAGTAGTGAGTGCGGGCAATGGAATTCAATCAACAATAGATCTGAGTAAACAGGCAGGACAGCTTTTAATTTTTACGGTGAAGAATAATAAAAACGAAATAGTGGCAACTCAAAAGCTGGTAAAGAAATAGTTCAGCTTTCATGAAAATAAGGGTGATCCTCTTCCGTTATTGGAAGAGGATTTTCTTTTTAATTACAGTCATATTTACCTGGAAAAACAGCAAAAAGACCCTCATGTGGGGTTCTACTGTATACCACAGGGGATATTACTATCGTGGCCTCATTCCCGCCTTATAAACACAGTAAATTCTTTAGGGATATATACTATTTAGCCCCTCCAAATGGAGCCTGTACAGGGATATTCGGGTTGGATATATTAATTTTCGAAAGCAAAACGCAATATCCTAAACCTGTTGAAATCCTTATTGAATGTTGTAGATCGGTATTAAAAATAAAGGCAAAAGTCGGGCCAGAAAAATAAAGAGTACAAGCAATAAGAAATTTCATCAGTTGAAGAGCCACGAAAATTCAACCTATGAAGAAAAACTCTACCCTGAAATTTTATTTCCTTATTGTTTCGGTCCTGGTTTTCTCCGCCATTGGTTTTTCGCAGTGCCCTGTTGGTTACACCCAGGCTCAATTGAATTGGGACCATATTGATTTTTTACCTTCCAACAATGTCCGTTATTCCAGCTTTTATCCGTCGGCTGCATTTCCTTATAACCAGAATTTCACCATAGGTACAAGGACTGTAAACTTTGCCATGGCGCCGCAGGCAAATATTACATTGAATGGAGAGAATGCATTAAGTACAGGTCATACTGGAAGCTTTTCCACTGCCGGTGATGATGTGCAGTTCACTACCACTTCAACGGCTAATACCACTATTACTACAACCTATGATGCAGATGTCGCGAATGTGCGGTTCTCACTATTCGACCTGGATATTAATCAGCGGGTTAATATTACGGCGACCAACAGTTTAGGTGTTGCACAAACTATTACTATCGCGAATGCAAGTGGTACATCAGGTATTACCCTGGCAGGCTCTGGTACTACCAGCGCAACAGCTTCCGCACCGGCCGTTAACTACGGTGTTAATAATCCGCAAGGGACCATTAATGTCACCGTTGGCGGACCGGTAAGTCAAATTATCACCAGGTTTTACAATGCGGTCGGTGATATTTGGCTGGGAGATATTGATGCCTGTGTTACTGGTGCTTTCCCCAATAACTATCAACAAATTTCCAGGCCTTTTACTGGTCAGCCTCAATATGTATTGACCGTAGTGAACAACAATGTCTATTATGTAGATCCTGCTACGGGAAGAGGATATTTCTTATTTAATGAGCCTGGTCATGATCGCCTTAACTCAATGGCGTATGATCCTTATAGACGAGAAGTGTATTATACGTATAGTCTTACCGGCAGAGTTGGGCTGAATCCACAAAACGACAAGACACTGAAAAAATATAGTGTTGATTCGAAAACAATTTCTGTGGTTATTCCGAACGTTAACACCTTTGGTATTCCAACTTACGAATCAGGCGTTGAGTCAGGAGCTGCAACATTTTATAACGGGGCTTTATACCTCGGAATAGAAGGCTACACCGGAACAACTGGTGGTAGCGCCTATGCGGCGGCCAGGAAATCGACCATCTGGAAAATAAACTTCGACGCCGCTGGCAATCCCATTGCTCCTGCAGCACAGGTCTGGGGAGTGACTGCTGATGATGGTACTAATGCACAAAACATCCACGACTGGAGCGATTTTGCAATATCTAATGGAATGCTCTATGATTTTGATGGGTCACAAAGCGGCGGTACGGATTTCTATCACTTTAACCTGATGAGCGGGACGAGGGTAAGGTATGCACCAAGCGTTGTTCCCAAGCAGGTCTCTATTGGTTGGGATGAAAACATTTATAACATAGATGCGACGATTGCCCGTTATAACGGCACTACCGGTATGGTAGCCGGAACTACTTTTACTACTTTTGCCCCGATAGGGCCGACGATTCCAACAGGGGCGGCAGCAAGCTGGGGAGATGCCGCTGGTCCTTATCGTCCTTTTTTAGACTTTGGTGATGCACCGGCAACCTATGATCCCGATCCATGGTCGCCGGCTTGTCACGATACCCTTACCCCTAACTTGGCAGGGCAAAGAACCAAGATGCAATTAGGCGCTAATGAAGACGTAGAATGGCTGAAAAAAGGATTTACTACTGTAGAGGATAATTATGAAGATGGTCTTCCATTTGTTCCAATCTTTTCGCCACCTACAGGAAATTATATAGCGCCAATAACTGTCCTTAATAATACAGGCGTCAACGCTATCGTATGTGCATGGCTTGATTATAATGGCAATGGTTTGTTTGACGCCGCGGAAGCCGTTACGCCGGTTACGGTCCCTTCATCTGCCGTTCCACAACCATTGGTTTTGAGTTGGTCGGGTTTGTCCAGCACACTTCCTAATGGTTCGTTTACGTATTTACGCATACGTATCACAGACCAGGCGTCGGGCATGACCATAAATAATTCCACCGGGTATTATAGTATCGGTGAAGTAGAAGACTATCGTATCGTTGTTGATTATTTTCCGCTGGCGGTTAATTTAATGTCCTTTGATGCTAAAGTGGAAAATAATGCAAAGGTCAAATTGAACTGGACGGCCAGTGAAGACGAAAGTTTTCCAGGCTACGAGATCCAGCGAAGCGTTAATGGGATAGATTGGGAATATCTTGATTTTTTACCTGCATCACCCGTTAGCGGAATAAATAAGTATGCATTCACGGATAATGATCCTAATAAAGGAACTTCTTATTACCGGCTAAAATTTAATGAATCAGGCAAGCTTACCAGCTATAGTAATATAGAAACGGTGAGGATAGCAGATCTTTCTGCCTCGTTGAACCTGTTTCCGAATCCCGCCGTTGATCAGGCGTCTATTGTAATATCCAGTACTGTTAATGGCCAGGCGGCTGATATTCGTATCATTAATGCACAGGGTATGCGATTAAGTTCTCAAAAAATAACCCTTACCAGAGGCAGCAACAATGTTAGCTTACCAATCCAGGCGATGTGGCCGAGAGGTATGTATATCGTACAAGTCGTTACAGGTGAAGAAACGATCAACAGGAAACTTATTTTACAACGATAAATACATTAACACTTTTTAAAAAGCCCTTTTTAATAACCCTCTACTTTTTGGAAGAGGGTTATTTTATGCAGCCAACTAATGAACGTCTATTTTTGCAATCTATGTACACCCTTAAAAAATCACTGGGCCAGCATTTTTTGAAAGACGAGAATATTTGCCGTAAGATCGTATCGTCCTTACAACAACATACATTTTCACAATTGCTGGAAGTAGGACCGGGCGGTGGTGCATTGACGAAGTATCTTGTTCAACTGCCTGCCGTCAGTTTCAAAGCGGTGGAGTTGGATCAGGAGAAAGTAGTATGGTTGTTAAAAACCTATCCGCAACTGGAAGGAAAGATCATTCACCAGAGTTTCCTGGAAATAGAGAAACCATTTACCGGGTCATTCACGGTGATCGGTAATTTTCCTTACAATATATCTACTCAAATTCTTTTTAAAGTTCTGGAATGGAAAGAGGAGGTGGAATGTATGATCGGTATGTTTCAAAAGGAAGTGGCCCAGCGTGCAGCCGCAAAAGAAGGAAATAAAGTTTATGGTGTATTAAGTGTATTGGTACAGGCTTTTTTTGAAGTAGAGTATTTGTTTGATGTCAATGAGCAATGTTTTACGCCTCCACCAAAAGTGAAAAGTGGTGTCATAAGACTTTTACCGAAAAAGAAAGCTATCGGAATTAAAAATGAAAAGGCATTTTTTTTGCTGGTAAAAACAGCTTTTAACCAGCGAAGAAAAACCCTTCGGAACGCGGTGAAGGGGTTGTTTGATGCAACAATACTGGAAGATGAGTTGTTTAATAAACGGGCTGAACAATTAACTGTTCAGCAGTTCGCTGATCTGACATTCAGGATGAAATAATTTTTTTAAGGATCAATGCATGAAGAAAGTAATTATTACGGCAAAGGCGCATGAATACCTGCAGGAGTCATTGCGGAAAAAAGGATACGAGGTGATCAACAGACCTCTTATTACTTACGAAGAAACATCGGCTATGATCGGCGAGGCGGAAGGATTAATAGTAACAACGAGAATAAAAGTAGATAAAGCATTATTGGACAAAGCTTCGTCGTTGAAATGGATAGGACGGCTGGGCAGTGGCCTGGAATTGATAGATGTTACTTATGCGGAAAGCAAGGGAATAAAATGTTTCAGCAGCCCGGAAGGCAACTGTAATGCGGTGGCCGAACACTCATTGGGTATGCTGCTTAGCCTGATGAATAACCTGAACGCATCGCATGGCGAGGTAAAGAATGGAGTATGGAAAAGAGATGAGAACAGGGGACTTGAATTAAGTGAAAAAACAGTGGGGATCATCGGATATGGTAACACGGGAAGTTCTTTTGCCAGGCTGTTAGAGCCATTTGGTGTTACTGTTCTGGCGTACGACAAATATAAATTTGGGTTTGCAAAGGGCTATATAAAGGAAGCCAGCCTGGAGCAGATCAGCCGCTATTCGGAGGTGATAAGTTTTCATGTTCCCCTGACGGATGAAACCCATCATATGGCCGACGCTGTTTTTTTCAACTCTTTGCAACGGGCACCTTTTTTTCTAAATACATCAAGAGGTAAGATCGTACACACCGGTCATTTAATAGAGGCATTAAAAAACAAAAAAATAGCCGGTGCGGGCCTGGATGTTTTGGAAAATGAAAAATTAGCTACCTATACAAAACAGGAAAAAGAAAGCCTCGATTGGTTGCTGGCACAATACAATGTCATCATTACCCCACATATAGCAGGATACAGTCACGAAGCCCTTTATAAAATG
>JANOCH010000415.1:0-2707 GCA_031412015.1 Chitinophagaceae bacterium | reverse complement strand
ATTCATATTGATGATCTGCCAGAAGTTGAGGTGTGGCTTCTTAAATGTCATAAGCAATCGTTTATAAATAATAAGGCCTTGATTCCACTTCGGAAAGTAATGCAGAAACTATGTTGAAAATACAGTAAATCCGCATTTCTAGCCGCAACCGTTTGCAGCCACTTTATTTTACATCTTTTTGATGTTGAATGATGAAACCGATCAGTTCTTCCAATGTCTCGGTAATCCGGGATAAGGCGTCGGTAATATCATCCCTGTTTACCTGGGCCGCGAAGGAGGGTGTTTTTAATTTCTTCAAAATACTTTTTACTTCCAGTCCTTCGTATTGGGTAGGTCGTATCAATGCCGCTGCGTGAATAAAGCCGGAAAGTTCGTCGATAGCATAGATCATTTTATCCATGCTGTTTACTGGCTCTACGCCAAAATAGCCGGGTCCATGAGAGGCTATACAATGGATTAGATCCGGGTCAATATTTCGTTTTTCCAGTTCTTCGATAATGATGCGACAATGATCATCTGGAAATTTTTCCCAGTCGGCATCGTGCAGTAATCCCGCCAATTCCCATTTTAATGCTGTTGTCGCATCAGTTCCTTCTTTTTCGATGGCCCAGGCTTTCATCACGGCGGCTACTTGTTTCATATGCAGTTGTAACCGTTCATTGGGCACCCATTCGGTTAACAACTGGTGAGCCTCTTCTATCGTAATTAAGTTACCTGCATTTTTAGGATCGCCAAAAATGGAACGGCCAAGCTGGTGAACACCCATATTTTATACTCTTTACAATACAGTATTGAATGTAAGAAAATACCGGCAAAAAAAAATTTACAGTTGGCCGCCACCTCTTATACCTTTGCTGCCGGATCAGCGAACTAAGAAGTTGTCTAATTTTCCTGTTTTCGAACCTTTGCCTGTTTCAACGTATGCCATACCTGTGAAGTACTATTAGAATTGCAAGCTTTGCCAGGTATGGCATACGTGGGTACCGTTCTCAAAAAGCTTTAAACAATAACAACACTTTAAAAAAATCAATTCGTAGCTAATGGATGAAACAGTACTTAGGGGAACGATTTCTTTTGTCAATCATGATAAGCAATATGCTACGATAGACTATGAACACAATGGCAAGAAGAAATCCGTCAATTGTAAAACAGATCCAAACGAATCGATAAAGCAAGATGGAAAAAAAGGATCAAAGAAGCCGCACAAGTTCCGGATCGGCGATGAAGTAAATTTCCAGGTAAAACGGTCTGATAAGGGTGACAAGATGATTGCTTACAATGTAAAGTTCCTTTACAACCAGGAGCTCGAAAAATTGATTAGTAGAGCTGCGCTTGAAAACCGGTTTTCCGGCTATTTGAAAGTAGTGGACGATGAACTTTTCGTGAAGGAGTGGGATAGCTATATTTTTTTTCCGCTCAAATTGTCTAACTGGGAAAACCCACCTGCCGAATCCGCCTTTAATGAGGCGATTAGTTTTAAGTTGCTGAACCTGGATAAGCCCAATGCCGTCACCGCGGAGCTTTTCTCTCATGACTTTATTCCCGAATACCGTAAAGCAATGGAGCTTTTCAATACTAAAAAACCGGTTGAAACCACTGTCACCAAAATTTCGCCATTTGCCATTTATCTTGATTTTTTCGGCAATAATAAGGTACAGGCAAAGATTCAATTTCCTGATGAAGGTCCCGATAGCTATCGGGAGGGGGAAGTAAAGGAGGGGGATAAAATTAAAGTAGTCATTACCTATTTGAGTAGCAGCCGGATAGTAGTGGAGCCCGTATAGCTGTTTATGACTGTAGTTTATATTCTTTGGTCAACGCATCGGCGGGTATGCGGAGCATTTTACTGAAAATACGAATCATGTTCAGGGAAAGTGGCTGCTTGTAATTTAATACTTTGCTGACTGTCCCTTTATCCCCATATTCCTTTGCTAAATCGGTGGCTGTATAACCAAAGTCTTCCATACGAATTTTTATGATTTCGATTGGGTCTACTTCAGGAAGACTAAAATGTTTCTTTTCATACTCACTTATCAGAATAGCCAGGAGTAACATTTCTTTAAAATGAGGGGAGTCTTTCTTTACGTCATATATTTCTTCAATGCGGCGTGAAGCGTCTTTATATTCTTGTTCAGTTTCTATGGGCAGCCACTGCTTCATGTATTTTAGTTTATTAAATTGTTTCGGGATCGATTCTGTCATATTCAGTAAGCGTGCCAATAAAACGTATAAAAACCGTTTGGGCGTCATAGTTAATATAGACTATAAGGCGGTAAGTGTTATGTTTTATCTCAAATCGAGCCCGGTTATTTTTTATCATTTTAGCATTTGGAAAATCGTTTAAAACATCTTGTTTGGTTTTCCAAAGTTTTTGTTCGGTTACATTTTGCCAGGTTGCCAGACTTTTGCGTGCATCAGCATGTTTCTTTGCAAATTCATTTAACCGCTCTAAATAGACGATTCTCATAGATTGCAATTTTTTTTAAATTATAACCCATAGTCTGCGCATTTAATAGTGTCTTTACAAATTGTGTAATGGATTGAATAATCTCTGCAATAATAGTCGTGTAAAAATAGATTTAAGTTGGCTGTTTGCCAACTTATGGAATAGATATTTATAACTTGACGAAATAATTATTGAAAACCAAATGATTATAAAGGTACTGTCAAAAATACCTTCCCCTTTTTTTGGAAAAACACTCTCCTC
>JANOCH010000414.1:0-5903 GCA_031412015.1 Chitinophagaceae bacterium | reverse complement strand
CAAATCCATTCATTTCCGGCATAGTAACATCAAGCAGTATGATGTCAGGTATCTCATGAGTTTGTAGCTGCCGTATAAAATCCTTTCCATTATCTGCTTCAAACAAAACTGAATAACCTTCAAAGGTTTGGATCAGTGATGCGAGTCCGTTCCGAAGCAGAGCATGGTCATCTACCAAAGCGATACGGGTGATACTTTTATTCATAGTTTTCGGTATTTATTGAAATGGTAACAGTCGTACCATATCCCGGATCGCTTGTAATCAATAAACCGGCGTTGATCATTTTGGACCGGTTTTTTAGATTTTGCAAGCCTACACCCGTTGAATTTTTTCCTGCATCAAAACCTTTACCATTGTCTTTAATGGCTATTTCCAGTTTGTCTGTTTCTTTTTTAACATTCAGCCAGATGGAATTGGCCTCAGCGTGGCGAATAATATTGTTGACCACTTCCTGTATCATCCGGAAAAGAATGATCGGATTGTCGCTTCCGATAGCTGGCAGCTCTTCTTCTATCGATACGGAAACTTTGTATTTCCCGGACTTCTGCAGATCATTCAACAATTTTTGCACGGCTGAGGTCCAACCATTGTTTCGTATATGATCGGCATCAAGCGAATGGCTAAGGTTCCGCAGGTCGCTGATTGCTTTCCCCATCAGGTCGTCCATCAATTCTAACTTTTCTCCATCCTCCGGCGCTTTCAATGTATTTAAATTGATCCTGACAAGGCTGAGTACCTGTCCTATATTATCGTGTATCTCGCGGCTTATCTCGTTAAAAGTGTGCTCCTGTATCTCCAGTTGCGACTTCAGCAAGGTTTGTTCGAATTCAATGTTCATTCTTTCCTTTTCAAGTAGCAACTTGTTCTTTCTTTTTAGATAGATCCTGAAAAGTAAGAATACCGAGATCACCAGTAATAAGATAAAAAAACTGGCTGCCACAACGGATATGATAAGGTCTAGTTTTTCCTTTTGCATAAATAAAAAGCCCTGATAAAACAAACATACATGAATATACTCATTAGCTGTGGTATCAAACGATAAAGCACCATACCTAAAATGGTTGCATGGTAAGCAAGCAGGTATTTATATAGTGCAAAAGAAATATTTACGACAGGATAAAAAGACACAAGACCAATCGTGATCCAGATTACGGGTAGCCATTTCTTTTCTTCCGTATGATTGTCAAGTTTGAAGTAATTGAACAAAAAAAGTATGCCACATAAAGTGATCAAAAACCCAGAAGCCAGGGAGAGATAACTATTAAAGATATTCACGGATTGAATGAAGAAGAATGTAGCCAGGTTTATAACTATAAAAACGATCGTCAGTAGCCCGATGAGCTTTCGAACCGAATAATTAAACGGTATCCGATAATAGAATGATGCAAAAAATAAGGCCTGAACCGGGTTAGAGATATTATAAATATATCCGGTCGAATAAGAAGGATTTTGTTTGACCAGCAAAAAAGCCAATAACTCCTGGGTAAATATCAGTAAAAGGTAAAAAGGGAAAAGAGAAAGCTGCCTGCTCTTCAAACTTTTGCGGTAAGCAAAAGCGATGATCGAACTGGAGAGCAGGCAGGCTAAGTAAATTAGATAAAGCCACATCTGACTTATGGATTTAAACCGCCATTATTATACGGGGATGTAGGCGGCGGTGGCGGCGGTGGAGCATCTTTACCCTCGGAATACGCTTGCGTGGTTGGCTCTCCATCCTTGTACGGCCATAATATTACCGTAATACGGCCGGCATTTTCATCGCCTTTACCATAGGCGCCAAGGCATACCCTTAATTCATCTGCATCCGGCATGGTCTGGCTTAGCCAGTCCATCAGTTTATCGCGGGTAAATGAAACACTGTGAGTCTGTTTATCCATGTCAATACCCTTTGATCGCATATAAAGGATATATTCTTCGATCATAACATAGGCTACGCTGACGGGGATTGGTCCATTTTCCATAATATAAAATTTTGGTGAATTGTACCGGTAAGGTAAAACACCAAAGGCTATTTCCAATGCGTTGTAGCAATAATGGGTGAAAAAACGGTGATTGAAAGGGGTGAAAAAACGGGGGTAAAATTGGGTTTAAAAACGCTTGTCACAGGTATTGTTTTGTTTCAACTTTGTCAAAGGGTCCTTAAATACCATTAACCGTTTAACCTTACCTTACTTCCCAGGACCTTCATCCGGATATATACCTGCCGTCTGCGTTTCCAGCAACGGCAGGGCTTTTTACCAATGTGTTTGAATTCTTCCCTTCAAAACAGGAATGCTTTCCCCTAAGTGTAAATTCTAAAATTCATCGGCCCCGTTAGTATAATTCATTTTTTGTAAAAAGTCGCCGGGAATAAATTAGTTTAATTGATCAAATAAAATTAAATTTCATATCGAAATTGTTTCCGGGGTATTTTGAATCGCGTCTTACTATTCATAACTCTCTTTAGTAGCTCCGCCCCTGACCACTAAATATGTTTTAGCCTGCTGCAAATTGTAGAAAGGTTTAAAATTTTGAAGTTGCATTGAACTTTCAGCCGGTTATTAGCATGCGATTATCTGTAGATCTTTTTAAATAAAAGAAAAGCGGATTGCCGAAAAACGGTATTCAGAGTAAGCAAATTAAAACTTGCAGATATGAGTATTGCCAAAGCAAAAGGAACAGGGTGGCTCAAAGACTATCCTGACTTCCGTGATAACACACCGTCCACGAGCACTCTTTCAACTAAACAAAAGTTAAGAGGGGTTAAAGAACCCGTAAGTAAGATCCTTAGCAAACTGGATACTCCTGCCGCGAAAAAGACTGCTTCGGCAAAAAAAGCCGCCGTGGCCACAAAAGTTGATCTTACCCGCTGGTGCTCACCGATAGAAGACCAGGGTGGTATTGGATCCTGCACGGCTCATGCGGGGGTAGGTCTTTACGAGTATTTTGAAAGAAGGGCTTTTGGGAAACATATCGATGCATCCCGGTTATTTCTTTACAAAGCCACCCGCAATCTATTGAAATGGACCGGTGATGACGGAGCCTATATTCGTACCACCATGGGCGCTATGGCCTTGTTTGGTTTGGTGCCTGAAAAATATTGGCCCTATAAAGAGGATCGGTTCAATGTGGAACCAACTGCCTTTATGTACTCGTATGCCCAGAATTTCCAGGCGCTGCTGTATTACCGTCTTGATGCGGACGGTGTAAGGGGTCAGCCACTGCTCAATAAAATCAAAGACTATTTACGTAAGGGGCTTCCGATGATGTTTGGGTTCACCTGTTTTACCTCGCTTGACCAGGCCGACGATGGTAAGATCCCTTTTCCTGGTCGTACCGAAGAAGTAGATGGAGGTCATGCGGTGATGGCGGTTGGTTTTGACGATGCCATTAAGATCGTGAACCCCAATGACAGAGATCTTGTTACCACCGGTGCCATTAAAATAAGAAATTCCTGGGGCAAAGAATGGGGCGAGGAGGGTTATGGCTGGCTGCCGTATGAATATGTATTAAAAGGCATCGCCGATGATTGGTGGACGATGATAAAAGGAGAATGGATCGAAACCAAACATTTTGGATTGGGGAATGGGTAAAGGGAATAGATAGTCAGTCTAGAAAATTGAATTATGTTTTAGAATAAATTTCAAAAATAAAGGCGGGACTGGTGACTGGTTATCGATAGATATTCTTAGAACTTTGAGGACAAAAAAATACGGAGCACTGTATTTATTTTTTGTCAGTTAATTGAAATAATCCTCGATTTTATTATTCATCGCAAATTTTACTTTTATGACAATACAAATTTTTCTACGCAGGATTTCAGTTATTTTTTTAATCGCCTGTACATTGTCTTCCTGCCGGGTAAGTTGGGTGCCAGAATACAGTGCCCAACTGGAAGATCAAATAACCAAGGCTGCCAAGGCCACTGATAAACTTTATATCGATATGCTTGATATTCCTGTAAACAGCAGAACCTATGAAAGTTTTAAGGAGCGTTATAACGAAATTGAAGCCGAAATAAATTCCATTAAACTCAAAAATGAAGCGAGACCTAAAAATGCGGATTTTCTTATTATAAATAAAAATCTCAAAGAAGCATTTGATGAGGCAAAAATGTATCATAAGGACAATTCAACGCTGGCCAATGGAGAAGTTAAGGCATACCAGGCCTCACTCGCGGGGTTTTGGAAACCACTTTATGTGGCAGAATTAGCCTTAAAGGTGGCCGGTAAAGGCGGCAAGTAAACCAGTTTTTCAACTAATAAATTTACCATTATGGCATTCGATATTAATGAAACAGTCGCTCAAATGTTAGGAGCAGTTAAAACTACCGTAAAAGATAATTGGAGCATGGTTAAAGAAACAGCCAATACTTTTTTACAAACCAGGAAGGACAGGCTGGAACTATTGGCCAGCCTGCGGTTGTCAGATGAAATCAGCCAGAAGTTTTTTCTAAAAAGGGTTGCGGATGAGAAGAAAATATTGGAATCAGAACTGCATGCCGTTGCTATCCTTACAAAAGCCATTGCACAGAAAGCTGCCAATGCAGCGCTGGATGTGTTATCTAAAGCTGTGGCAAAAGCAATACCGTTTTGACAATAAACATCCCGGCAATAATTGAATAATTTTTTGGATTTAAATAGTACATATGCCAAATCTCAGCTTCTCCAGCGACCTGCACTGCCATCCCAATTACAAACTTTTTGCAAGGGCGCATAGAAAGGACGGGCTGCCGCCCGATGTGCAAAACGCTTCTCCTTCCAGTAAGTCAAGTTTATGGCATTATAATCCGCCAAGCATCACCGACAAGCTGGCGAATTATTTTTTGAGTATTACCAAGTTCAGGCAACATAATTTAACGGCTGCTATGTACGGCCGCCTGTTTGTAATGGAAGCCGGAATGGGTTGTGTTGAGAAATATTTTTTCAATAATAAATTGGGTACCGGCCGGCTTACAGATTTGATTGATGATTTTGTGTCTGAATTTGACACGCCACGCATCAATGCTATTGAAGGCATGACTAGATCAATTTCTATGATGATGAAATAGTAGAAATGGTAAAAAGCCAGGGTATTTTTGGTATACAGCTAGATGAACGCCGGCTCGCTAACGAGGATACGATAAAAGGTGTAAAGCATTCTTTGTTTCGAAATAAGATCATGCACTACCGAAGCGAGCTGTTATGGAAGCAGATCCAGTATATCGCTGAAATGCTGGATGACAATGGTCTTTATGCCTGGGGTAATATCGCCATTGGTTCTGATTATGATGGCCTGGTTGATCCGTTAAATTAATTCCGGACGGCTGAACAATTTGAAGACCTTGCAGGTTACCTCGAAAGACATGCCTATCGTTACCTCGAGGAAAGATCCAATCCACTCAAAAATTCATTCAATAAAGTAAAAGCGGATTTTGTGATACAAAGTATTTTCCGGGATAATGCGTGGAATTTTTTAAGGAAGTGGTTTTAAGTAACAGTTCGAGATTTTTATTTTTCCATTAATTTGATTCCGCTATCCGTAAACTCTATCTTCCGCTGCTTATACAAAGCGCCGGTTGTCATCTTAAATGTTTTCTTACTCATTTCGAAGAAAGAATAGATTTCTTCCGGGGAAGATTTATCATGGTAAGGCAGGTAGCCATCATTTTCCTGTAAAAGTCTCAGCACTTTTTCGGTTTCGTCCTCCACCCGTTCATAGCCCGGCTTACCGGCCACAACATCTATTTTATTTTCAGGTAAAATGGTTTTAATAAAACCGGTAAAGCGGTCACCGATCTCAATATCGCGGAATACTTCGTTAAAATGAAGTAGTCCAGTGTGGACATTATTTATGATAACGACAAACCCAAGGTCACTTCGGCGATAGACCAAAAGATCGACTACGTCTTTTTCTTTTACTGTCAGGGTTTCGTTGGATAAAA
>JANOCH010000413.1:0-5600 GCA_031412015.1 Chitinophagaceae bacterium | reverse complement strand
AAGTTCACCCTGCATAAAATGCAGGTCTACGGATCGTTTAAAACCCAGCTTTTCATACATTTTCCAGGCAGTTTGCATAGCCATGGTTGAATGGATGATCATTTGTTTGACCTTTTTCTGTTTTGCTTTTTTTATGCATTCCATTGTTAAAAGTTTGCCGATACCCTGTCCACGTGCCGGCACATCGACTGCTAAAAGCCTGAAACCACAGGCATTTTGTTCCTGGGTAGCTGTTCCGCCGGAACCATAATATTTCATATCGTCAAAGTATACAACCGCTCCCTCTATTTTGCCTTCAGGAGAAACTGCTACTAAAAGTTCTGTCCCCGGTTTAGTGGTCAGCTCGCCAATATTATCCAGCATCTTATAATAATTGGGTTGTTCGGCTTCTTTTGGAAATCCTTCCAGTTGCGAGTAAACAGTTACCATTAATTTACCGATCTCTTCAAATTCGGCCGATAAGGCATTTCTTGCGATGTACTCTCGTGTACCCATATATTCATGTCAATTAGCAATGACATCGGTTCAAACGATTCGATGTTTTTTTATGTTGGCGCAGGTTTAAGCTAAGATACAAAGAAGCCGATGAGAGTAGGTTGAAAGATCTATCTGTACCTGTTAGGCGATGTCTTCAGTCCCGGATTTTTTTCTTCAAAAGAATGAATATAAGTTTCTATACTTTTTAATATTATTTCCATGTCTTTTCTCACTTGTTGTTCTGAAAAACGAAGAAAATTTAGTTTCATACTTTCCAGTATTTGCTGTCTTTCTATATCCTTCAGCCGCTGCGCAGGCTCATTATGATATTCACCATCTACCTCTATTACCAGGTTGAGTGGCTTACAATAGAAATCAACGATGTACCGGTTTAACGGTTTTTGACGGTTAAAGGAATAGGTCATCATTGTTCCTGCACGTAATTTTTTCCAAAGCAGTATTTCACCCAGTGTAGAGTTGTTTCTTAGGTTACGAGAAAACTCTTTGAGATCTTTATTGTAAGTCAGATACCACACGGCGACAACTTGGGAATTAAAGGTAGTTAGAGCTTTTGATTTTTTGTGGCCGTTCTTTGTTCGCAGGGGCGAGTCACCCATTGATATTTACGATTTGCTGAGAGGTTGATTGTTGAGGAGTCTGGTAAGGGGGATCGCTACAACAGGAGGATTGATTCAAGGCGAACTTGCGAATTCGAATGCCAGGAGTGTCGCAGTCATAGCTCAGGTTCCTCAATGAATCTCGCTTCCTTATTTTACCTATCTTAGTTGCTTACTCTTTTA
The DNA here is from genome assembly GCA_031412015.1 of Chitinophagaceae bacterium. GTDB lineage: Bacteria > Bacteroidota > Bacteroidia > Chitinophagales > Chitinophagaceae > Terrimonas_B. Next base: position 4,323 of record JANOCH010000413.1, on the reverse strand, counting down.
TCATAACGATATGAAAACAGTTGCATTTCTTTTTGCCAGCCTGCTCCTTATTTTATTTGGCTTTAATAACAATAAGATGGCTGACCGTAAGCCAACCCCGAAATGGGTTAGTCTTTTTAACGGCAAAAATTTAGAGGGATGGCAAATGAAGATATCAGGTTATCCCCTGGGTGAAAACTTTGGAAATACTTTTCGTGCGGAAGACGGCATATTGAGTGTTCGTTATAATGCTTACGACAGTTTTAGAAACAGGTTTGGCGCCATATATTATAATAAAGCCTTTACGAATTATCGCCTGAAAGTGGAATACCGGTTCGTTGGTGAAACTACTGTAGGTGCTCCCTCCTGGGGATTCAGGGATGGAGGTATACAATATCATTGCCAGTCACCGGCAAGTTTAGCTATGAATCAATCCTTCCCGGTTTGCCTCGAATACAACCTTCATGGTGGCAATGGTAAAGATGAAAGACCCGTAGGTGAGATTTGCTGTTCTGGGATGTATGCCACTGTTAATGGTAAAAGAAACCCGTCTTATTGCACCCCAGCTACTGTAAAAAGAACTTTTCACGGAGATCAATGGGTGACAGCGGAAATAGAAGTGCGTGATGGAACGGTCAAACATTTTGTGAACGGGGAAGAGATATTGCAATTTGCCGATCCACGATACGATACCGCTCATACCATTGGCAAAACATTTATTGTTAATGGTGAAGACAAAGTGAGATCAGGTTATATATCCTTACAATCCAATAGTCATCCAATGGATTTCAGGAAGATTGAGATCATGGAATATTGATGGGCAGATTAGATTATTGCCGGACCTGTTATGCAATGGTGATAAGCCCAATGGAAACTAACTATTTATTTTGCTTAGCAACTTATCAACCGAGCGGTGCTCCTTCAGGTATTCTTTTATCGCTTGAACAAGATCGCAAAAAGAACCTCTTATCTGCGCAAAATCTATACCCAGGCATTCTTCCTTATAGATGTAAATCCTGATCGCATTTTTTATTGAATCCACGCTGATGATAAAATAATGCTGACGTTGAAGACCTTCTTCATTGGTATAGGTTACCCCTTCTATGGGAATAAAGATCTCAAAACCGCCCCGGAACCTGGTGCACTCAAGGGTCATTCCGGGACGCTTGTATTGCAAGGCCTCCATCAGGTCTTCTAAGGTCAGATCCATTGTCTTGGGATACCGGTTGATCCAGTAAATCAGGTGCTTGTTCAGGTACATGGTGGTTGGTTGGGCAGAGTACTCATTTAGTTTTGGAATCATAAATATCTAAAAAAAAATCCGGTAGTTCCAATAGCATCTTGTTTATATATATTAAGCTGGCAATAACAGGAGCTGCCGATACGTTAGGAGATTGCAGCGCTGTTGCTGATAATGTTTATAGAATAAAAACCAGCCATTCCTGTTCACATAGCGATAACTTTTTTTCCAACCCTCTTTCGGTAACTTACATATACTATGAAAACATCTTATTCGACATTTTTATTATCTGTTTGCATGGGCGCATTACCTTTTATTGCTTCGGCGCAACTGAACGACAGCCAATCTTTGGCGAAGTACAGCTATCCCATTTTCGCCGTCGCCGACAACCAGCAATATACTGGCACCGCATTTTTTTACAAGTCGGGCGATACTAATTTTTTAGTAAGTAATTATCATGCGATCAAAGGCATGAGCCCGTTGAAGAAAGCAATAACTTTCAATGCAGACACCTTGTTTTTAAAATACCCGGTAAAGAATTCCCGCGAGTTTAAGGTAATGCCTATCGATATCAGCGAAAGTATCACCGGTAAAACTGAAATATTCAGCATGGTGGACAGGATCGATCTTTTAAAAATACCGTTGGTGATTCCCCAGGATGCAGACATCCTTTTTATCAACGAGTTTATTGACGAGGATTATCTCAATGCGGAGCCGGAAGAGGTCGTAGTGTTTGGTTATCCAACCAACCCGGGAATTATTCCTGCGTTTTATTCACGGCAGCAGCGGCTGGAAGGCAGGATCAATCCTAATGGATTCACTGATTATGATGCTTCACTTCGGCTTAACGTTCCTGCTACTTCCGATGACGCCAGGGCCATCCTTGGTGCAACGGCCCGGTATTATTATTTTATCAAACCCTATGCCGCACAAGGATATTCAGGTGCTCCTGTTTTTGGGAAATTCAGGAATGCTGACAACGAGGTTTTCTATCGCTTTACCGGGGTTGTTTTCGCGGGGCAACCCACAACCCGCCAAACCTGGGCCATTAAAGGAACCGTGGCATTAAAATATTTGCAAAGCGAATTATAATATTCATTTTTTATAGTTACATTTTTATTGGTTCACATCGTATGCTGTAAATATCATCCAGCAGATCAACCCGGTAATATAATTCATCATCCCCGTTACCAAATTTTTTATTCCCGTTCTTATCGTTTTGCAATTTTACCAATAACATCTTTTTGTCTTTGGACAAGGTCCAGGAAATGACATTCATTCCTTTAGGTGTGATCTGTTTTAAATGATCACCTGTTTTGGAGGAAAGATATAGATACTGCGGGTCATCAGTATCAAGTCCGTTGTCCCTGTTAAAATTGTCTGTTCTGGCAAGGTACAAAATATGGTTAGGCAGAATATTGGGTGGTATGTCAGGCTCTTTGGCAATTTCATAGTAATTGCGCCGGGTAGTGAAAGAATTTATCAATACCAGCTGGCCATTAAATAATTTTTTGGTTTGATTCGTGTTGGAATTGTAAAAAAATATCTCGCTGTAGCTGCCCCACGGCAGATAGCCTTTTCCTTTTCCATAGGCCTCCTGGTTGTCGCTATCTACCAGTCGCGGTATCAGGAAATAAGCCGAACTGTCGATCTGGAAAGGGTCCGAAAAATTGATCTCATCTTTTTTTTGTGCAAAAGAAATAGATGCGAATAAAATAATTCCAATAAACGTAACGATCCTGTGTTTCATGTGCGGAGGTTTTAGATGGTACAAGTCTTCGAAGGACGAGTATACGCTGCGGGATAGTTGCAGCTTATCATGGCGAGCAGGCAGAAAATAGTTACCTTAGGATCATAACAAATGATAAAATGGCTGTCATGAAATTCGCATTACTTACTGTCACCTATGGAGGACTGTTTTATAAAGGAGAAGCGTTATCACTCGAGCAACAGGTATACAAAGCAAAAGAACTTGGATTTGATGCATTGGCCATAGAAACAAAACGGCCCGTAGCTTCACCGCTTGATCTTACCAAAGCAGATCGTAGCCGTATCCGGAAGATCGCTGCAGATGAGGGCGTTCCGTTATGTGCCATAGAGAGCTTGTCAAATTTTGCGGGCCGGCACATGGAAGAAAGAGAGAACAACCTGGCGATGATGCGATTGGTATTGGAGTTAGCAAAAGACCTGGGTGTTGAGATGGTAAAAATCTTTGCGGCATGGCCGGGTATTATCAATGACGAGGAAGCGGTGGCCATGTACGGACAGTTTGAACGGGGCAATTACTACAAGCGTTTATTCCCGGCTGAGTTGCGACGTTGGAATCATTGCGTAAAAGGTATTCGTGAAGTAGCCACTATGGCCGCTGATTTGGGTCTTACATTAGCCTTGCAGAATCATGCCCCGGTGCTCAGCAAGGGATATGAAGATACCCTGGTCATGATGGAAGAGATAGATCGGAAAAATGTGAAACTATGCATTGACGCCCCCTTATTCTATGAAAGGCAAAGTGATGAATATATTCGGGAAGCGGTGCAAAAATGCGGGAAGAATTTAGTGCATACACACTATGGCGCCTGGAATTTCAGTCAAACGGATGACGGTGAAATTGTACAGGAACCATCACCTTCTTCAGGAGATCTTATCAACTACCAGGCATTCATAGAAGAGCTACACAATATTGGTTATAAAGGGTATCTCACTTCGGAGTATTGTTTACCGGTATATAAAAAACACCAGTTTGCCGGAATAGAGGAAGTTGACAATGCGACGCGTATTACCCTTCAATACATGAAACAGCTGGTTCAACATACTATTCTCGCATAGTAGTTGGTAAACATGGCAGATGTTGTAGTGACGATACCCGCAGCATTTTTATGCCGGAAGATTACACAGAAGTTGCAAGAGATATGGATGGATCGGGACCCCGGGATTGAATAAAAATTCGGCGGGAATTTTAATATGAGTACATTTATTAGTTCTTTGCCCTTTGGTAACACCATTTTCCCGCCCTTTATTCTTCAATTTTTAAAACCAAAAATCAATGAAACGGTCCAAACTTGCCGGCTTGCTATTTTATGCGGCCACACTATTTTTTTTAATCT
>JANOCH010000412.1:0-3363 GCA_031412015.1 Chitinophagaceae bacterium | reverse complement strand
GCTTGGACTATCGATGATACTGGGTGGGTGCGGCACTACCTTAGAAGAGTTGACGGGTTTATTTGCCGCCTTCGCTAATAACGGTGTTTATATGGCACCCTCCTATTTGCAAGGCGATACTATTCGTCAAAAAAAAGTGGTAATAAGCCCTGCCGCCAATTACCTGCTCAATGAAATATTGTCGAAAGTAAACCGGCCTGATTTTCCGCTTAACTGGTCGGCTACGGAGAAGATGCCGAAGATCGCCTGGAAAACCGGCACCAGTTATGGCCGAAGAGATGCCTGGAGTATCGGGTATAATAAAAACTATACCATTGGCATTTGGGTGGGTAATTTTTCCGGCGTTGGTGTAGCCGATCTTAGCGGGTCAAATATCGCAACCCCTTTATTATTCAAAATATTCAACACCGTTGATTATGACAATGACAAAGAATGGTTCAGCCAACCCGCTGATTGTGATATAAGACAAGTATGCAGTGAAACCGGTTTGATACCATCGGAACATTGTACCGACCTGGTAACAGATTATTTTATTCCGCTTATTTCATCTACTAAAGTTTGTGATAACCGCCAGGAGATCATGATAAGCCCTGATGAAAAAATGGCCTACTGTAAGAGTTGCGCACCGGAAACCGGCTACAAAAAGAAATGGTATAAAATAACCGAACCTGATATGCAGGCATGGTATGATGAACACGGCATGCTTTATCAAAAAATACCCGGGCACAATCCTGATTGTGAGTTGATCTTTAAAGGCAATGCCCCTGTTATTATTTCGCCATCCAACGGAACCGAATACCTTATCAACAAAAAAGACCGGGAGCCATTGCAGCTGGTTTGTAAAACAGCTAATGATGTCAGCAAAGTGTATTGGTATATCGACAATAAATTCTACAAGAGTTGTAATGCCGGGGAAAAACAATTCTTTACACCCGATGAAGGGCCGGTGAAAATTTCCTGCACCGATGATAAAGGGAGGAACCGTGACATAAAGATCACCGTAAAGTATGTGAATTTATAGATTGACGGTAATCTTTTTACTGGTGCCTTTTATAACACACGACATTTTTTAGCTATACGGTAGTTTTTATTTTTTCTTTAAGATGATCCGCCAATCTTATCGATATCGCTACAACGGTGAGCGTGGGATTTACGGCTCCGCCGGTTGTAAAACAGGAAGAACCGGCAGCATATAAATTATCGATGCCATGTATCTTACAGTTGGCATCTACCACACCTTTTTTGGGATCTTCACTCATCCGGGTAGTGCCCATATGGTGCCAGCCACCGCTTGTATTCTCCGGCATCGATTCATCTTTCGGATCACGCAGGCATTCTAACAATTTCACCCTTCCTATTCCTGCCATACCCACCTGTTGTCCCAACACCTCAAATATTTTCCGAAGGCTTCTTTTTTCCAGCGGAGTAAACTGCCAATGTAATGCCGCCCGGGGCACACCCAATTCGTCTTTCTCCGTGTCCAATGTTACTCTTGATGAACGATTGGGAACTTGTTCAAGCCTTGTTACCAGTTCAAATGAATCGTACATCTTACCGTCAAGAAACCGCGTGAGCTTACTCTCTTTCGCATTTTCATACGCATCGGCAATGTCTTTCAGGTTTTCCCTCGGATCTTCCTTTGACCATGTCTTGATCAATGGCGGAATTTTCCTGCCCCTGACCAGGGGGATCATGGAAACTATTCCGTTTACAATTTGATATTCCTCTTGTTTTTCAGGTCTCATCGCCAGCTCAGCCTTAACCTTGGGTGGCTTAAGCATATAAAGTTTTAAGGCGTTTTTTTCATTGAGCCACAACTCACCTGAATTAACTTCCGCATGCTCCATAAAATACCTGCCCACAAGATCATTATCGTTACCCAGTCCATTGGGCGATTGCCTGTTGGACGCCAGCAATAACCTCGCATTCTGAATACCGCAACAAGCAAGAATAAAATACCTGGCAACTACCTTCTGCGTTTTCCCTGTATAATTTTTAATGGTAACCTCCCTGACAGAAGATACATTCTCATTTGCTTTTATATCCACCACATTCGCATAGGTGTATAAATGGATATTCGAAGCATGTACAATAGTATCCTTGTATTTCGAACCGAATCTTGTTGGCGGGCTGTATCGCCATATTTTATTCCAGAAGACCTCGTTGCTTAACGGTAACGACACCAATGTGGGGTCTTTTTTTTGCCAATTTTTCAGATCAAAATCACAGACTCCAAGATCGAGATTTTCATGTGACCTTTGATAAAAAGGCATAAGGTCATCTTGCGTGATCGGCCAACCACTTCCCTTGATCCATCCCCGCTTTTTAAATGCGATAGGATCAAAAACAGAACACATGCCACCCCAATGATCGGTGGTGCCACCGAAATAATGTAACCGTGCTGATTTTAGCGGATAATAGGGTTGGCCTGTCGTCTTTCCACTATATAATTCCTGTACCCTATCCTCGTACTCAAAGCCACCTCCTTCCAGCAGAATAACCTTATAGGAACTGAACATCCATTCAAGTGCGATACTGATTCCGGCCGCGCCTGCACCGATTATACAAATATCTCCCTCGATCGTAGACTGATCATCGAGTGTTCTTGCGTCAACATGCATAATTAAAACTTACTTGTCAGACATTGAAAAAAGTGCACATTGCCGTGCCTCCGTTTCAGAAAGTACCCATCCGTCCTCAATAACAATCCTTCCATCTTTAAATTCCTGCTGTATCTTTTGTTCCAGCAACTCACTTATTGCTTTACTGTTATCAGGTTCGATTTTTTTCCCTTTGTCGTTTGTCAGCAGCAACTCCACCAATTTCTTTTCTTTATTTTCTTCAGGTACTTGTGCACGGTAATGAACCCCTATTTCATTGATGGTCTCTCCATCACAAAAATGAGCCAGCACATGGGGTCTTACTAATGGATCAAGCGGAAGCGTATGTTTACGATGATAGCTGATGGCAGGAATTGCTATTGCCGCCGCGATGGCGACCGTTGCGATGATGAACGTTCTTCTCTTCATAGAGGGTTTGCTTTACAAAATTTAAAACCAACAAAACCTTACGTAAAATGAGACTGGAGATCCAAAAGGATAATCAACACCCGAACGGGCAATTTGGAAAATCTAATATCAATTCTTCAGTTGCTGGTTCTAAATAACGGATTTTCAACAGCACTTTTTAATGAAGCTAAGCTATTAACAAATCGTTCTTATTGTATTGAGATTTATCAATGGCAGAACTGATTTTTCTCATTTGCAGGAGAAGGAATTTTTTATTATTGCAATGGAGTTTGAAGTCCTTGTCCGATAAAGGCTGGTAAGTTTACGTATCCATTGGTTGAAAAAGTAATCTTCC
>JANOCH010000411.1:0-9611 GCA_031412015.1 Chitinophagaceae bacterium | reverse complement strand
TACAACGCCATGATTGCCCCGATCATTCAATACCCCATAAAAGGTGGTATCTGGTACCAGGGTGAAGCGAATACATGGGAAGCTTATAACTATCGAATGTTGTTTGCCGACATGATAAAAGACTGGCGTAGCAAATGGGGTTATGAATTCCCTTTCTTCTGGGCACAGTTGGCCAACTTTATGAAAGCTGACGCAACACCAACATCGAGTGATTGGGCGGAACTACGCGAGGCGCAGAGCTTGACATTGGGTCTTCCCCAAACAGGACAGGCTGTTATAATTGATATTGGAGAAGCCGATGATATTCATCCACGCAATAAACAGGATGTTGGTTTACGCCTGGCACTCGCTGCCGAAAAAGTAGCATATGGAAAAGATATCGTTTACTCAGGACCTGTCTTTGAATCCATGAAAAAAGAAAACGGTAAGATCATTTTGAGTTTCACCAATACCGGCAGTGGTTTAATGGCAAAAGATAAATATGGTTATTTAAGAGGCTTTGCCATTGCCGGTACCGATCAAAAATTTGCCTGGGCCAAAGCGATGATCGAAGGAAACAAGGTGATTGTTTTCAGCGAAACAATCGCGGACCCCGTTGCAGTTCGTTATGCCTGGGGCAATAATCCTGATGACGCTAATTTTTATAACAAGGAAGGATTGCCTGCTTCACCTTTCCGTACGGATAGCTGGAAAGGAATAACGGAAAAATAATTTCGACGCTGGCAGGAGAGTACAGGATAACAAAGGCGTTTAAACAACTTATTTTTTGCAAAAGTAGCTTGCATGAAAACAACACTGGTATTTATTTACCTTCTCTCCTTTGGCATTGATTGTATTGCTCAAACACTTGAACAAAACTTCCGTAATCCCCCTGTCTCCGCGAGACCCAAAGCACTATGGCCCTGGGTGAATGGCAATACCAATTTATCCCAGGTCACCTATGAACTCGAAGAAGCAAAGCGGAAAGGGATGGGTGGCTTTGATATTTGGGACATTGGCGCGTCCGTTGATCCCAATACTGTTGCCGAACCAAAACGAATATCACCAAACTTTCCAATGCGTGGCGTCAACCCTTCGCGGAAGCTCCGTTGCTGGATGCAGGATTGATCGGGCCGGTACAATTAAAATTTGCGCAAACGATTGGGCAATGATCAGTTTTTAAACAAGGATGAATTATTTTAGAACCATCATGACAGAAACTGCCAAACCAACCTTTTCGTCTCAACGCTTACTATCGCTTGACTTTTTACGTGGGTTCATCATGGTATTGCTGATGATGGGATCTACTTCTATCTATGATTATCTCGATGCCAAAACTGCGGGAGAGTCGTCCAATTTATTTTTCCGGCAGTTTGTACATCATCCCTGGAACGGGCTTCGGTTCTGGGACCTGGTGCAGCCGGCCTTTATGTTCATGGCCGGAACGGCAATGGCCTATTCGCTGCACAAACAATGGTCAACAGGCAAGACCTGGAATCAATCGTTCAAAAAGATACTGAAACGCTGCGGCTGGTTATTCTTCTGGGGCGTATTGGATTACGCGGTTCGTCCGTCAGGACTATCTTTTGAATTATGGGATGTATTGACACAACTATCTTTTACAACGCTTGTAGCCTTCCTTATTTTCCGATGGAATACTACAGCTCAAATATTGGTATGCATTGGCCTGTTATTACTGACTGAGATCTTATACCGGTATACCAACATAACCGGCTTCGATCAGCCCTTTACCGACCAGCATAATTTCGGCAACTATATGGACATGGTGTTAATGAACAAGATAAACGGAGGTGGATGGGTAGCGATCAATTGTATCCCCACAGCGGTACATACGATCGCAGGTGCATTAGCAGGTAAACTATTATTGAATGGAACAAAAAAGATACAGACACTGCTGTTATGGGGTTTGGTTTGTGCCGTTATCGGTTATGGATTAGATTGGGCGGGGATCACTCCCATTATAAAAAGAATTGCCACCTCCTCTTTTGTACTGGCTTCTTTGGGTTGGTGTCTATGGTTCCTGGCCTTAAGTTACTGGTGGATTGATATAAAAATCCATCGGAAATATTTAAAGTTTTTCACTGTCGTAGGCATGAACTCCATTTTCATCTACGTATTTTTTGAAATAGTTGGCGGACGCTGGTTCAATGAATATATATCCTCCATTTCGAATGGTGTGGTGGGTTGGTTTACCCAGGCTGAAGTGCTAAAGGCAATCATCGCCGCCATTTGCATTTTTACACTGGAATGGCTGCTGTGTTATTTTTTATACAAGAAAAAAATATTTTTTAAGGTATAATTTGTGATTATAACCGGTATTTTAAAAAACTCATTGCACCATTCTCCTCTCTCCCGCCCGGTTGACTACTTCAATCTTTTTTATAGTAGCATCCATACAAATAAACCGTGATGACTGCGAAAGAAAGGAATGTCCATAATACAATTCCTCTTTTCTTACCCGGCCGTTTGCCAACGTATAATAAACTTCTTTGTCATCATCAGACAGGGAAACTATTTTTGAATTCGCTGTCGTTTTTCTAAATACCTTCAACCACGATCGGTTTTGTGAAGCCGCCAGCAACCATTGATTTTCGGGGCCTTTTAGTTTTACCAGAGCTTTGGCATTGCCGGGTACAAAGAAACCGGTTTCTTTTAAGTCAAGTGCCCTGAAAGAACCTTTCCCATCGCCCGCAAGTACCAGCCCGTTCATCGCATCATATCTACCAGTGGATACTTCCGTACCATAGTCGTTACCACAAATAATAATATCGAGGAACCCATCCTCGTTTACATCCTCTGCTATCATTCCGTTAAGCGGTGCCATTTGCGCCATTTCGGGTAAAGGATGAAAAACAAATTCACCCTTCCCTTTATTTTCAATGTACACACTTTTGAAATAGTTGGCGCTTAACTGGAATGAATTTTTCAATTCTTCCTTAGTAAACAAATCGTTCATTTCAGCGACAGCAAAACCCTGGTAGGTTAAGAATTTTTTCTTCAGGGCCGGTAACTGGCTCATGATATCATCCCGAACATGTGCAGGGAACTCTTTTTTCTCTCCCTTCCTATCCGGCAAATACAGTGAAGGAACTGGTACCGTCTTTCCATTTTTTCCCATATCGATATTATAAATCCGTACAGGATGAAGGCTATCCGCCCGGTAATAGGAGTTTTCGCCGAGGTTGCCGGCCACATAATCGATATCACCATCATTATCAAAATCACCCGCGGTGAGGCTGTTCCACCACCCGATCTTGTCTTGCAAAGCAGTAGACAACTTTTTCATTTTACCTTTTACATTCTGAAAAAAAATCATGGGCATCCATTCTCCTGCAACAACGAGATCCATCCATCCGTCATTATCATAATCACTCCAGATAGCGTCACATACGAGCCCTATTTGTTGCAGACCCGGCGCCACCTCGTCTGTAATGTTGGTAAATTTTATACTCCCATTTTCTGAATCGTTTCTGAAAATAAAACTGCTCGCCGGCAAGGGATACTTCGAAGGAATAAGACGGCCGCCGACAAAGAGATCAAGATCACCATCATTGTCGAAGTCCGCCGCTTTTACACAACTTTTGCTCGCAACATTTTTCGGCAAAGCAGTTGAATCAAAAGTAAAATTTCCTTTGCCATCATTCTTAAATAACCTGTCCTGGTAATCTTTAGAACCTTCAACCGATTCATTACTGCCACTGGCAGTATAGAGCTCCTGGTCTCCGTCGCCATCCGCATCAAAAAGTAATACACCCATCAGTTCAGGTTTTTGGGCATCTTTCATTTCGACGGGAGGCAACTCCTTCTGGATAAATTGGCCATTGGGCTGTTGTAATAAAAATGTTCCTTCATAGCCCCGCGATGATCCGATAAAAAGATCATCTAAACCGTTTCCATCCACATCTCCCGCGGCTACACCCGGCCCATATTCAGAAAGTTTATGTGGCAATAAACGCTGAATATCAAAATCAATATAATCCGCTTCACTATGCCGTAGATAAACATTCACTTTCTTAGTGATGTCGTTAAATAAAATCGTGGATGAATTTTCTCTTTCAGCGCCAACGGATGCGTGTTTGACATCTGCAATAATAGTTTTGTTGATAGCGGGGTGTATCAATGTCTGCTGTTTGCCTCCCGGCCATTCAATACGGATACTATCAACAACCATTGTTGTACCCAATCCAAAATGAAGCGAAGCATCCATGGTAGATAAATAGCCCCGGTAAGGTGAGTTTTCAGCCACCTGTATTTTCCCTCCGTCAAAATAAAGCTTGGCGACAGCACCGATGCCATTCCTATTGCCCTCATCGCCTTTGAAACGGATATTGATGAATTTCGTTGGTTGAAACTTTTCCGACCGGTTCTGGTAAACAAATGCGATATCATTAATATTATTGACAATGTAGTCGAGGTCGCCGTCGTTATCAAGATCAGCATAGGCAGCGCCAGCGGAAAATGAAGACTCATTGAGTCCCCATTCTTTTGACATGTTTTCAAAACGTAATGTTGTTGCCATGTTGCGGTAAGCATAGTTGGGAATCCTGATCTGCGGTATACTATCCGATAACTCCTTTTTGGTAATGAGTTTAGAATAGTTGCTTTTAAAAAATGCAAAGTCATGGTCTGTCACGTCTTTGGGATAACCATTGGTAATAAAAAGATCCCTGAATCCATCATTATCAAAATCGGCGAATAATGAACTCCAGCTCCAGTCTGTTTCCGCTACACCGGCAAAATAAGAAATATCGCTGAACACCGGGAGCATTTCACTACCGGTGTCTTTGGCAAGCCCCTGGTGAAGCTGCAAGGTATTTCTCACATATTGCAGCATGATATCGCCCTGCGTCATGCTTTGATAATAATAATAATTATTCTCATTCAGGTTCTTCTTCTTCCGGTAATTATCCTCGGGATTCATATCCACAGCGATGATATCGGGTAAACCATCATTATTCATATCGGCGATATCATTTCCCATCGCATTACGGGAAGTATGCTTCAAACAGGCAGGAGCCTTGTTGGAAAAAGTTCCATTCTTTTGATTGATATATAACAGGTCGCCGCTAAAAAAATCATTGGTGACATAAATATCTTTCCAGCCATCCAGGTTGAGATCGGCAATAGCTACTCCCAATCCAAATCCTTCATCCCGAATACCCGCCTGTTCAGACACGTCGGTAAAAACAGGAATGCCACCGGGAGTCGCAGCTCCATCGTTTCTAAAAAGCTTATCAGTTGCAAAAAAAGTATTTTCAGTGTTCCCCCCGTCAAAACGGGTCCCATTTCTTTCAGCCAGCCGTGTATTCACGAGGTACATATCAAGGTCGCCATCGTTGTCATAATCAAAGAAAGCGGCATGAACAGAAAAACCAGGATCGGCCAGGTTATACTCCTTCGCCATTTCTTTAAATACAGGTATCCCATTTTCCTGGTTACCCTGGTTAATATAAAAAAGATTGGTGCGCTTTGAAGGTTCTTTATTGATCGATGCACACACATAAATGTCCTGCCATCCGTCGTTATTAATATCCACTACCGACGCGGCATTACACCATCGGCCTTCACCTGTCACGTTGGCCTCTTCCGTAATATCCCTAAATGAAAAATTGCCCTTGTTTAAATACAATTTATTAGAAACCTGGCTCGCGGTAAAATAAATATCCGGGAGACTATCATTATTAAAATCCCCGATAGCAACACCTCCACCATTATAAAGGAATTCCATATCAAAGGGATTGATGGAATCATTCTCCGTCACCAAATTATTGAAAGTGATGCCGCTCCTGGAAGGATCGATCATTGCAAACATAGTTTCCCTATGCTTACAGGCAACCATGAATAAGAGATACGCTACTAACAGTCTTTTCATATGACTACGATGGAGTCCGTTAATTTATTGGGTAGATTCAATACGCTTATGAGCCAGGGGTTCTACGTTCCCTGGTTGTACAGTTTTGCAATGTAACTGTTTTGGACCTGATACACCCGGATCGGAAAAAGATTATTTATCTTTTGACAGCGACGAAAATGCCAGATTGTATATCGGCTATGAAAAAAACCGGCTGGTGAGCTCCGCTATTGCCGCAGGCTTAAATGAAGTCAGCCACCAGCCGTCACCCTTGGTAGTAGCCCAATATTTTTACTTTGACATGTATGTCAAGAAATTTCCAAAAGGGAAAATAGTCTTACCGGGTGCGGATGAAAAAAGAAATAATGCAAGTACCAATTACTTTGTATTGTTAAAAAAAGACAAGGAGACTTTCAGTTCAAAACCAGAGATCAGCAACAAGCTGCTTTCTCCCGCCGGAACAGGCCGGTATTACGAGGAATACATAACAGTATTATACGGAAAAGGCGTTACCCGTTATAAAATAACTAAAGGTCTCCTGCCGCCCGGTCTTAAGCTTTTAGATAATGGATCAATAACCGGGGTAACTCAAAAAAAAGGAGCCTATCGTTTTACAATAGAAGTAACCGATCAAAACGGCGAAAAAGACGTTGCTGATCTGACTATTCCTGTATTTTGATAGACTGGGGAAGGGTTTACCAAAACCAGGTATCATTCCGAATAGGACATTCGAAAACATCTGCAAGAAGCAGGACAAGTATCATAAATTAAATAATGATTATGTACTTTTATGCCTAGTTTAATAATCCATGAAAAATATTGTCCGCCTTTTTGCCCTGCTCCTCCCATTTACAGCCATTTCTCAAAAAGAATTTCCGACAGCTGAAAAAGACTCTGTATTACTGCTGTCTCCCGTATTGATCAAAGGGTATGAATCAGGAAGATCATTACTGGAAACACCGGTATCTGTGGGGTATATCAGTTCAAAAGATCTGCAACGCTATCCCAACACATCCTTGTTACCTGCACTAAATACCATCCCGGGAGTTAGAATGGAAGAACGTTCGCCGGGTAGTTTCAGGCTGAATATCCGGGGAAGTTTACTCCGTTCTCCTTTTGGTGTAAGAAACATAAAAGTGTATTGGAACGATATGCCGTTCACCGATGCGGGCGGCAATACCTATTTAAATCTTATTGATCCCAGTACCGTTGGCTCAATAGAAGTGCTCAAAGGACCCGGCGGAAGTCTTTATGGGGCCAATACCGGTGGTATTGTGGTAATGCACACCGATGATCTGCCGTTGATAAAACAAGGGAACAATGCAAAGGATCATCGTTTTCGCATTCAACTGAACGGAGGTTCCTACAAGACTTTTGGTGAACAGGCGCAATGGAAATATCGCTCTGACAAATTCAGTTCTTCTCTTTCACAAAGTCATTTGCAGTCGGACGGCTACAGGGCCAACAGTCGCTTACGCAGGGATGTTTTACAATGGAACGCCAGCACGCGGCTTTCAAAAAAAGATAAACTTGAATGGATTGCCTTGTACGCCGACCTGTATTACCAGACGCCGGGAGGTTTAACGCTAGTGCAAATGGAACAAAATCCCAGGCAGGCAAGATCTATAGCAGTCGATCAAAAAGCGGCTATCTACAACAAAACAGTTTTTACGGGCATCAGCAATACCTACGAATTCAATCAGCATTGGAGTAATACTACTTCTTTGTCTTTCTCGCATACCGATTTTAAAAACCCTTTTATTACCAACTACGAAAAAAGAAAGGAGAATAATCTTTCAATGAGAAGCAAGTTTGTATATGCCACGAGTTTTAATGAGCAGGATATCAAACTGGTTGGAGGAGCCGAATGGCTGTACGGTGATGCGGATATTGACAACTACGGGAACAAACAAGGCGTGCAGGATACGGTGCAGGCAAAAGACCAGCTTTGGGTAAGACAATGGTTTCCGTTTGTACAACTGGAGTGGCAACTAAAGAAAAAACTATTACTCCAAATTGGCGCCAGTACCAATAGTAATATGTATCGTTATAAACGATTAACGGGTAATGACAATAGCAAAAAAAGCAAAAAATTTGATGAACAGTTTCTTCCCCGGTTAGCCCTTTTGTATCCCCTCTCAAAAAACATATCATTATTTGCAACGCTCAGCAAAGGATTTTCTCCCGCCACTATTGCTGAGATCCGTTCTTCGGATGCAAACATTAATACGGATCTTCAACCGGAGTTTGGCTGGAACTATGAATCGGGTATTCGTGGCGGGTCGGCCAATAACCGTTTCCAATTTGAAGCGTCCATCTACTATTTTAAATTGCAGCAAGCCATTGTCAGGAGATTAAATAACGCCGGTGCGGAATATTTCATCAATGCAGGCGGTACCGATCAGAAAGGCGTTGAAGCTCGTGTAGCCTATTCTTTGATCAACGATCCCGCTGCCGTTATTAGTTTGATCAGGTTATGGTCGGGTCTTACTTACAATGATTATAGCTTCACCAATTACACGGTTGACAACACCGACCATACAGGCAAGACCGTGACAGGCGTGCCAAAAAATACTTATTTGGGAGGGCTGGATATAAACACCTCAAAGGGATTCTATTTATATACAAGTATTAATCATACATCAAAGCTGCCGTTAAATGATGCGAATAATGAATTCGCTAAAGCTTATACGCTATTGCAGGCTAAAATTGGCTGGAAAAAGCAATTAGGTTCAACGGCCGGGATCGAATTATTTGCCGGCGCCGACAATCTTCTGGATGAAAAATACAGCCTCGGAAATGATATCAATGCATTTGGCCGAAGATATTACAACCCCTCCCCGGTAAATAACTATTTCGGGGGAGTGATAGTGAATTTTTAACCATCCACTCAAAAAAACGAAAATAACACTAAACGGGTATTGCTGAAACTATCAAACCGTCCTACCTTTCCATTACAAAAAATCAATAACAGGACGGTTGTATGATAATTGCAATGCCCCGACTTATTTCGGGGCATTTTTTATTTTATCCAGGCAAACTGTGAGACTGTCTCTCCATTGTGGAATAGTAATGCCAAAGGTTTCTTTGATCTTCGTTTTGTCCAGCACTGAATAACCGGGCCTTTTGGCTGGTGTGGGGTATTGAGAAGCAGAGATAGGATTTACTTTACAACTGCTGCCGGATAAGTCTTTAATTGCTACTGCAAAATCATACCAGGTGATATTGCCTTCATTGCTAAAGTGATAAATACCCGGAGTCCATTGTTGGGACGAAATTATTTGAAGAATAGCTTCCGCTAAGTCGGCGGCATAAGTAGGAGTGCCTGATTGGTCACCTACTACATTGATCTCGTCTTTATCACTCATCAACCGCAACATGGTTTTAACGAAGTTCTTTCCAAATTCAGAATAAACCCAGGCGGTACGTATGATAATAGCCTCCGGGTTGAATTCCTTCACTTTTATTTCTCCGTGCAACTTAGAATCACCATAAAGGTTTACCGGGTCCGTTGCATCGCTTTCTTTGTAAGGAGCTGTTCCTGTTCCATTGAATACATAATCCGTCGAAATATGGATTAATTGAACATTATTCTCTTTGCAGGCCTTCGCGATAATACCTGGTGCTTCGGCGTTTATCTGGTAAGCCAGTTCTTTTTCTGATTCGGCTTTGTCTACCGCTGTATGGGCGGCGCAATTAACAAAATACTGTGGCTGATGTTTGGCGATAAAGGTGCTAATAGCATCAGCGTTATCCAATG
>JANOCH010000410.1:0-12323 GCA_031412015.1 Chitinophagaceae bacterium | reverse complement strand
CTTATGCAAACCCTCCAATAACTTCAAATGCGGCTGCAGATTTTTCAATGTACTCTCCTGTAAAAAATGCTTAAGGTGTTTATAGAAATGACTATGATCGTAGTAATTGTAAATTGAGTAATGAAAGTCATGCGGGGAATTGGCGAGGTGCGAAGTAGCTTTCCGTATCCTCATTACCTGCAGCGCCTGCTTGCTGCTGATTCCTGTACACATCTCAAAATATCGTTGCAGGGTGCGGGAAGAGATGCTGTATTGAGCGGCCAGCGTTTCAATGGAAACGGTGAATTGATTTTTTTGAAAACATTGTTCCAATATTTCACTAACGATATTTACCGGGTGCAATGATCCTTCATAACCCGCCAGCAATGATAAAAAATAGCTCGACAATACAGCGATCCTTTCTTCAAATGAACCGGCTTTTTTTACTTTATCAATAATGGCTTGATCCAACAGGTAACTTAACGGAAAAATATATCCGCGGTATTCAGAGAAATCAATTTTCTTTTCGAATACGATGGGAGATATCCGGAACTTGATTCCAAAAAAATGATTGCCCGGTTTATGAAAACATTCAATGGCATTATACCGGGGTAAGAAACCATCGTTCTTCATCGGAAACTTCTTATCGCTGATCTGCATGACAAAGGGAGTTCCCAGGTTGATGATATACGTATACCCGTTATTGGGAAACTGGGCATCCGAAAATCCAGCCGGGTACTGCTCCCACAACGATTCAAAACGGGTTTCCCAAAAGAAATCGATGAAATGCGACAGACCGGCCGGCGGGGGAATGCGGTAGTAGTTAGTTTCAAAATGGTCAATATTAAAAAACTCGATATGCTGCATGGGGGAAATAGCATAAAGATAAAGACCTCCTAACTCATTACAGGCCAAAGGCCAGCTTATCAACAGGCGTTAAGAAAAAAAATTAAATAAAATTAACAGGTAATACTATTTTATCTTACTTTAGCGGGCCTTTAAAAGAAAAAAGGCCCTTCCGTAGAAACGGACTGACCTCTAACGATTGCTTGCCATATGAAAAATTTTCGAAGTATCTGTTGGATCCCGTTTGGCGGGATTTCATTGCAGGCTTCCTGATTTTCGACCTCTAACGCTTTGCCTCCTGACGATTGCCTGCTATATGAATTCTTAAAGACATAACAAATGTAGTCCAGCTTGATTAATGCTTCAAGACAACTTACGGCTGTTTTAAGCATGTCAAACGGGTCAAAAAATTACCAAAACCTTACTGATGGCTTATTCCATGAAAATTTCTGCCCGATGTCCAACCGTTCTCCAGACATATTATTCCAGCTGATAAAATCCCTTGAAAAGGCAGAAAAGAGACATTTTAAGCTTTATATCAACCGTAGTTCCGCGAAAGAAGACCTTAAAATAGTGCGTCTTTTTGATGCCCTTGACAAATTGGAAGCCTACGACGAAAAGGCGCTGCTGAAAAAGCTTCCGGGTACTGAAAAAAGGCAGCTCTACAACCTGAAAACCCACCTGTACAAGCAGATCATGGCGAGCCTGCGACTGCTGAAAAGCACGGACAGCATGGACCTCCAGCTAAACGAGCAGTTTGACTACGCACATATTCTCTATAAAAAAGGGCTTTTCTTTCAAAGCCTTAAAATACTGGACCGGGCAAAAGAGATCGCCAAAACCCACCAGAAATTTTATTTCCTCGCCCAGGTAATAGCCCTGGAAAAAAGAATAGAGAACCTGCATATTACCCGCAGTATCCAAAGCAGGGCTGAGTTGCTGGCGGTTGAAGCCAATGCGGTAAGCCACCATATCGATGTCATGGCCCGGCTAAGTAATTTATCCTTATTACTACTGAGCTGGTTTACCCGACATGGACATGCCCGCAATGAAAAAGATGAGGCCGGTGTAAAAAAGTTCATGCAGGAAAATCTGCCACCCAACACACATAAGCTGACCGGCTTTTATGAGCAACTATATCTCTACCAATGCTTCTGCTGGTACGCTTTTATCCGCCAGGATTTCTTACAGTATTATCGGTACGCTCAAAAATGGGTGGATCTTTTCCGTTCGCAACCCTTAATGATCCGTGTAGAAACCAGTCATTACATCAAGGGGCTGCATTATTTACAAAACGCCCATTTCGATCTACGCAACTTTAAACAGTTCGCCGTATCTCTAAAACAATTTGAAGCTTTCGCACAAACCAGCCGTGTGCAGGAACATGATAACTTCCGGATACAGGCATTTATATATATCAGCACCGCCAAGATCAACCAGCATTTCATGCTGGGAACATTTAAAGAAGGATTGAAAGCCGTTCCTGCAATAGAAGAACAGCTAAACGAAAATGCATTGTTTCTTGATCAGCACCGCGTCATGGTGTTGAATTATAAGATCGCGATGTTGTATTTTGGCAGCGGCGATTACAGTACCTGTATCGATTACCTGCAAAAGATCATCAACGAATCGGGTGAACTGCGAACCGATCTGCAATGTTATGCAAGGCTGCTTCACCTGATGGCGCACTACGAACTGAATAATTTTGAGATCATGGAATCACTGACAAAATCAGTATACCGTTTTATGGCCCGTATGGAAAACCTGACGGTGGTAGAAGACGCCATGTTCAAATTCCTACGTCAATCATTTACTTTATCGCCACGAAAATTAAAACCAGCCTTAGAAACATTCCTTCATAAGATCAAACACCTTGAAAAGAATCGTTTTGAAACCCGTGCTTTCGCCTACCTGGATATAATCTCCTGGGTAGAAAGTAAGGTTTACGCCAAACCCATGAGTGAGATCATCCGGAATAAATACCTTCAAAGTAAGAGGAGTATAAAAGAATGATCAGTTCACCCGTTGGTTAAGTGGCGCCTATTAAAGCGCCAACTGTTGCTACTAAAATAAAATCGAACTTTTGTGGCACTATTTTTTTATTACTATTGGGTAATTGATAAAACGGTATGAAAAAGACGCAAATATTGTCCATTCTTAATTTCGTGGCGCTGGTTATCCATGTAACACTATCCTATTTCACGCAATTCAAACTTATTAGTGAACAGGATGTAGGCCAGGTTTCTGATGCCTACGATTCTTTATTTACACCCGCGGGGATCACGTTCGCTATATGGGGTGTTATTTACACGGCGTTGCTCTTTTTTTGTATTTACCATATTCGTATGGGTTTTAAAAAGGAGGATACACATCCCGCCAATGAAAATGTCCGTCGGATTGGTTTTTGGTTTATACTAAATAATATTGGCGCCGCGGCCTGGCTGATAGTTTGGACAAAAGGATGGATCCCTGCTTCGGCCGGGTTGATCCTTTTTCAGCTGCTGGCCCTGATCATCATTCACCTCCGATTAAATATTCATGATCCGCATAGTAAAACCGATTCAAAGATCTTCACTCAATTTCCTTTAAGTATTTATTTTGGCTGGCTGACCATCGCCACTATCGCCAACATCAGTGTTTTTCTGCTTGCATCCGGCTGGAAAGGTTTTGGTTTGGATTACTCTGCCATTGAATGGACCCGCATTATGATTGGCATAGCTGTATTCCTTACGGCACTGGTTGTATTTACCAGGCGAAATGTTTTTTTTGGATTAGTGATCATTTGGGCTTTGTACGGCATCATTCTAAAAAGAGAATCGCTAAACGCAGCCGTATATGCCGATATCATAAAAACAGCTCGGATCGGCTTAGGAATTGTTGCGGCATGTTGTATCATCCAATTTCTCCTAAACATCATGGCCAAAAAGAAATTGCCGTCGTTTCCGCAACCCGCATCATCCGCAAAATAAAATGCGATAATTAATACGTAGTGGTCATGTCTTCATCCACACAAATAATAAAATCGGCTTTACCTTTATTTTCCTTCAATAAATGACGAACATCTTTTTGTGAAACCGTAGTGATCGTGGCAATTTTCAATACAGGATTTTGCTTTTTCAAATACCAAACGATCCCTTCATAATTCTCCGAATGGTAAGCGCCGTTATAATGGATGAATAAGCTGCCGGGTTTATGATATTTTAAAATAAAATGAGCCATCGTAGCGTCTTTTAAGGCCTGTGCCTTGGGGAGATTCTCACCGCCGTGCCCACCCATCATTTCCAGCATTTTTTTATATCCCGGTAGTTCCGGATCATAGGCTATTGGAAGCGGAGCCATCCATGCTTTTTGCTTTGAAGAAATGGTGTCCAGCGCTTCAAATCCTCCCCGGGCTACCATAGAAGCATACCTGCGCGGAACATTGGTGGCTGCAAATTCAAACTTATTTTCCTTAGCAAAATTGACCAGCGGGGCATAATCAGTTGGATAGTTTTTCCAGAGCCTTGCTGTTGAATCCAATACTTTTGCAGATATTTTATCCTGCAAATAAAGATCTAAGGCCGGTTGATCATCCTGTTCAAACATTTCAGCGCCTAATACAAGGTCGCGGTATTGACGGCAATCTTTTGTTACTTCCAGTTGAAGCCAATGAGAGATAGGATTGTTATGAAATTCTCCAAATAGCACGATATCTTTTTCCTTCAGGAAATTGATCATTTTTTTATAGGATACTTTCTTCCCCTTTGCCTTGTATAAGATATACGCCGTCTTATGTTGTGCCAGTGTTGTTAAAATGGTTGACAAGCTGACCAGGAGTAACACCATTTTTTTCATCCTGCAAAAATCCGTGGTTTTTTATATAAACCGCTAAATATTATGCGGGTGTAAAAACATGATAATTATTTACAAACAACCCATCAGCTCCGGGTACGGCTTCGTAAATTGCGGCCATGCAGGATTATTTAGAAGGATTGAATGAGCGGCAGAGAGAAGCCGTATTACATATTGACGGCCCCGTCATGATCATCGCCGGTGCCGGCAGTGGAAAAACGAAAGTATTGACAACCCGTATTGCACACCTGATGGCCAGTGGGGTGGACTCTTTCAACATATTAGCACTGACGTTTACCAATAAGGCGGCTAAAGAGATGAAGGAAAGGGTGGAGAAGATACTGGGCAATAATGAAGCAAGAAATCTATACATCGGCACTTTTCACAGTGTATTCGCCAGGATACTGCGAACAGAAGGTCCACGCCTCGGTTATCCCAGCAATTTCACCATCTATGATACGGACGATGCAAAAAGTGTGGTAAAAACGGTGATCAATGAATTGAATTTGGATGATAAGCATTATAAACCCGCTACGGTTTACAACAGGATATCTGCTGCAAAGAACGCATTAGTGGGTCCGGCGGAATATGCTACCGATTATTACCTGCAGCAGGAAGACATGCGGAGCAACCGTCCTGCTATTGCACAGATATACGATGCCTATGTAAAACGCTGTTTTAAAAACGGCGCGATGGATTTTGATGACCTGCTGCTGAAGTTTTATGAATTACTTAAAAATTTTCCCGATAGCCTGAGCAAATACCAGCACAAATTCAAATACGTACTTATAGATGAGTACCAGGATACTAACCCGGCGCAGTATGAAGTGGTGAAATTGCTTGGCGCCATGCATGAAAATGTTTGCGTGGTAGGCGATGATGCACAGAGCATTTACAGTTTCCGCGGAGCAACCATTCAGAATATTTTACAGTTTCAGAAAGATTATGATGAAGTAAAACTGGTGAAACTGGAACAGAACTATCGCAGCACCCAAAGTATTTTGCATGTAGCGAATGAAGTGATCAGTAATAATAAGGGGCAGATCGAAAAAATATTATTTACAGAAAATTCGGAAGGAGAAAAAATAAAACTGGTTCGTACATCCACCGATAATGATGAAGGAAAATTTGTAGCCGATACTATACAGGAGCAAAAGCTGCGCAATCATTATAACAATAAAGATTTCGCCATCCTCTATCGCACCAATGCACAAAGCCGTGCTTTTGAAGAAAGCCTTCGCCGGATGGGGATCGCTTATACTATTTACGGCGGTCTTAGCTTTTATCAACGGAAGGAAATAAAGGACGTTGTAGCCTATTTGCGTTTATTGGTAAATACGAAAGATGAAGAAGCCTTAAAACGTATTATTAACTTTCCTACCCGGGGAATTGGTAAGACAACGGTGGACAAAGCGATATTGCGTGCCAATGAGAATAACATCTCCATGTGGGATGTATTGGAAAATGCTGCGAAGTTTGGATTCCGGGCAGGCACTCTCCAGGTTATCGAAGAGTTTGTTACGATGATAAAAAGTTTCACCAGTATGCTAAAAACAAAAAATGCGTACGAAGTGGCTTTTCATGTTGGAAAACAAACCAATATCATCAAGGAACTTTTTAATGATAAGAGTACCGAAGGAGTGCAGCGCTATGAACATATACAGGAATTGCTGAACAGTATCAAAGAATGGACGGAAAGCCCCGACAACGAGGAAGGTGAATTGGTAGACAAAAGCCTGGGTTCGTATCTACAACAAATCACTTTACTGACAGACACCGATAACAAGGACCCGAATGCGGATACGGTGAAGTTAATGACCATACATGCCGCAAAAGGATTGGAGTTTACCTGTGTGTTTGCAGCAGGATTGGAAGAATTACTTTTCCCTAATGCCATGAGCATTAATACCCGGGAAGAACTGGAGGAAGAGAGACGTTTGTTCTATGTAGTGATCACCCGGGCAAAAACACGTTTGTGGATCACTTATGCGAATACCCGTTACAAATTCGGTTCGCTGGTTCAAAATGAGCCCAGCCGTTTTATTGATGAATTACCTGATAAATATTTAGACAGGAGTTTTGCAGGTACTGCCAAAACGCAGTCAGGCTTTGCCACCTCGGCTTACGAGCGGATGAATGGTGGCTGGGGCGCCGCCGCGCAAGCGGAAAAAAGATATGGCCCTCCTCCCAATAAAAAGAAAGAAGAAACTCCTTCTTACCTGGGACCCAAAACGGCTTATCAAAAAGTAGTGGAACATCAACCTTCCGCTGATTTTGTAGCGAGCGACACTTCCAATTTACAGGCGGGCCAAAAAGTGGAGCACCAGAAGTTTGGTTTTGGTGAAGTGATGAAGATGGAAGGTGCGGCTCATAATCCTATAGCCACGGTAAAGTTCGATCAGAATGGAGAAAAAAAGATCATGCTGAATTATGCGAAGCTGAGGATAGTGGAGTAACCATTGGTTAACCCAACACTTTCATTACCGCATTCCGGTATAATTTACCAACAGGCACTTGAGTTGCAGCAATATCAATTAATTCTGAAGTAAAAGACTTTATCTTATCCAGTGACACAATGAATGAACGATGTGTCCGGATAAATTTCCTTTCCGGCAACATCGCTTCTACGGAGCTAATGGATTGCTTGGTAATGATCGTTCCTGTTTTCGTAATGACTTTTATATAATCCTTCATGCTTTCGATATAGAGAATATCATCCAGCATCAGTTTTACCATCTTCCTGTCGGCCCTGAAATAAACAAATGAGTCGTTCCTTGTTTCTTCAGGTACCGTTGACGATTCATGCTTTCCGGCCGTCATTTGATACGCTTTATTAACGGCTTTTAAAAAACGTTCGAATGGCACTGGCTTCAGCAGGTAATCCACCGCATCCAGTTCATAGCCTTCCACCGCATATTCTGAATAAGCTGTTGTAAAAATGACTTTAGGAGGGTTCTTTAATGTTTTAAGAAAATCATTGCCGTTCAGCTGTGGCATGCGTATATCCAGGAAAAGGAGATCCACCGGCTGTTGCTGAAGAAAGGTGAAGGCCTGGATAGCATTGCCACATTCGCCCGTTAACTGCAAAGACGATACCTGTTCAATATAGCGGCGGATGATCTCCCGCGCCGGTGGTTCATCATCAACTATCAGACAGCGTATGGCATTACTCTCAGGCATGAGTGAATTCTTGTTGTGCAGTTAAAGGCTTTATTATCGTTTCCTTTTTTTGATCCAGTTCTATTTTCAGGTTAACGATGAACACTTCTTCATCGTCGGTAATAAGAAAATCGTGTTTATCGGGATATAGCAAATTAAGACGCTTTTCTACGTTCTGAATGCCAATACCCAAAGATTGCCCTTCTTTTTTTGGTCCATTTATTTTACCATTCAGCAACTTCATGTGCATCTGTCTGCCCTGTAAGTTTATTTGCAAACTTATCCATGGCTGCTCCAGCACATTGCTGGTACCATGTTTAAAGCAATTCTCGATCAATGGTAGCAATAACAAGGGGGCGATATAAAGGTCGTTTGTTTTGTCAGGAAGACTAATGTGCAGATCCAGTTTGTTGCTATAGCGTATCTTTTCCAGGTTTAAATAGTCCCGAATCATTTGTAATTCCTTTGATAGAGGAACCAGCGGTTGATTGGTTTCATACAATATAAACCTTAACAGATCCGACAACCCTGTGATCATCCTCGAGGCAACAGGCGATGTATTTTGTGTATAGGAATAAATATTGTTCAGCGTATTAAATAAAAAATGTGGATGCACCTGTGCTTTTAATAATTGTAATTGCGATTCGGCATTTTCCTTTTGTAATTGCAGGTTCCGTTGCTCTTTTACGTACCAGTATTTCATTAGCTTAATGGCCGCGGCGATACCACCGATGGTTATACCACCCCTAAGACCAGCCAGTAGTGATAGCTGGAGCCCAAGTGTTGATCTTCTAAAAGAACGAAGAACCTGTGGATCATCAATCAAAGACGCTCTTAACTCATCAACTACCAGTCTGCCAATCAAACCTGACATGACCGCTGTCAACAAGAAAAAAATAAAAGTCCAGGCTGCCGTTTGCCAATACTTTTGTTTCAATAAAAACCGTGGGATCACAAAGTACATTAGTGAATACGCCAAAAACATGTGGTTGAACATAAAACAAAATGATTCAACCATGGAAATGGGCAGCCTTTTAAAATATCCAGCCGCGCTGTTGACAGCCAAAAATGAATAAAGAAAACCCTGGAATAACCACCAGAATACCCAGAATGCCGCATGCCGTTGGATGCGGTATTTCCAGGCATCGGAAAATATGAAAGGATATTTTTGCATATGCAATTCTATAAAATTACAAAGCTTCCGCGATTGTCAGGCTGGTCCCGGACAGATTATCGTCAAACGATCTTTTTTCGGCGACAAACGTTTTTCATCGAAAAAGGAAACCCCATCCTGCTTAGAGATGGGGTTCTTATCGAAAACTAAACGTCTCTGCTTATCAGAGAACAGCTTTAACCCAGGCCAATTCCTCGCTGCCCTGTTTTCTCTTTTCCCAGGCCATTACCGATGACTCCAGGATCTTTTTGAGTTTCATTTTTACATTTGTTTTTTCAGGATTTAATTTTACTCCCATCAGCGTTTCCTTATAGACCAGCACATTGTCTGTGTTGTAAAACCTGATGATATGATCCTTAGGGGATTTGATATTGCTTTCTACTACCCAATATCCTTTATCAGATACCCAGCGGGGAAATTTGAGCTTTCCGCCTTCTTTAAATTCTTCAAACTGGCCCAATGCGCCAAAGGAAACGAGGCTGAAGAGAGCGATAAATATCCAGCCGATTCTTCTATGTGTCATAATTATAAGATTTAGGTTAATGATTTTTTATACCGTAAAACTAGAAGGCGATTAGCGGAGAAATTTGGTATTTGGACCAGTTGACCAGCAAACAAGCCAGACGCAGGAAAGTCGTGGACAAAGAAAAACAAAGGCGAAAAACGCTGTTAGTCGACGATTATACGGTTATTAACGAGTAGAAATATGCATCCCCGCCAATATCCTAACACATTTATTAACAATTTTTCATAATTGGAACAGCATTTGCCATGGAAAAGCAAAAATGTTTCAACCCCGGTTGGAAAAGTATATGGGTACTGACAATCATACACCTGGCAAACAAGCCTGCTATTTTATCACCTTCAATACCGTTGATTGGGTAGATGTATTTATCCGCCCGGTATACAAACAAGTGATAGTTCATACCCTTAATCACTTTATCGATAATAAGGGCTTGATCGTTCATGCATGGTGCCTGATGACCAACCATCTGCATATGATGATACAGGCGAAAGAAGGATATGTAATTGCCGAAATAGAAAAGGAGTTTAAAACTTTTACTGCTACCAAAATACTGGAAGCGATAGATACCGAACCGGAAGCAAGGAAAGAATGGATGATGAAGAGGTTCGAAAACTTCGGTAACATATTGGGACTGCTCAAAAAATTTCATGTATGGCAAAGTTCATCTAGTCCTTCGTTTGTTGATCTGAAAAGAACAGATGCCCTCCTTGAATATGTATCTTTTATACATGAAAACCCGGTCAGGGATAGATTTGTGGATACAGCAACTGACTATCCCTATAGTTCGGCCCGCGACTATGCCGGTATGAAAGGGCTGGTGAAAATATCTAAACTGGCAGCCGTTGAACAGCAATTGGCTGCTTCAGAAAGTTTGAACAGTAACTTCTTTGTGAAGTATATCCGCAATTGATAATTCCTCCCCAATAATCATCTTCTTCTTTACTATTTTGATTCAGTCCACCGGATCGATCAAATTAACACTTTTAGAAGCGGGTACTATTTATATTTGCTCCCATAACTTCCAAAGCAGATCGTTGTCTTCATGCCTTCCCGCCAAAAAAAGAAAATCTCCAGATGGATCATCAGCATAGCACTTGTTGCTCTTGTCGGGCTTGCGGGCTGGATGGTTTATCAATGGCTGCTCTACCGTAAATCAAAATTTACCCGTTATCCTGAATTTGGCATTGGCATCCCTACTGAATATACCATACATGGCATTGATGTCTCCCGTTACCAGCAACTGATAGCCTGGGAAGAAGTAAAGGCAATGAAGGTGGATGATATTCAACTCGGTTTTGCTTTTATTAAAGCAACCGAAGGCATTGGCAATGTAGACCCGCAATTTAACCGTAACTGGAGAAGATCAAAACACAACGACATTGTCAGGGGTGCCTATCATTTTTTTATTGCCAGCAAAGACGGCAAACGGCAGGCAGAGAATTTCATTAAACGGGTGGAATTAGAGTCCGGGGATCTTCCACCGGTATTGGATGTAGAACAACGTAACGGTGTTTCTAAAGCACAACTACAGAGAGAAGTAAGAAAGTGGCTGGAAACAGTGGAGGCTTATTACCACGTAACGCCGGTCATATATACGAACGTTGATTTTTATGACCAGAACCTGGGTAGTGAATTTGACAAATATCCTTTATGGGCGGCACATTATTACCGGGAGGATCAACCACGCATAAAACGCGGTTGGGTCTTTTGGCAGCACAACGACAGGGGCAATGTAAACGGCATTATTTCCAAAGTTGATTTCAATGTATTCAATGGAGATTCACTTGAGTTTAAAAGCATTTTAATGCCTTAATACATACCCATGACGCCAGGCCGCTATGGCTCTTATTTGAATGAGTTGATCTTTCAGTATTCAAATAATGTACCTTGTTTGCACAAACTAAAAATTATGGAACAGGGATGGGACCCTGAAGTGACCAGGTATTTTCGAAAGATCATTAACACAATCGCCTACGGCTTATTGTGGCTTATGGCGGTATTAACAGCCGGCCTGTATTTTGAACTGGCATACCATAGCAATACTCTGTATATAATTTTATTCTATACAGTTCTTGTCATCAGCCTTGGCTTCCTCATCCGTTATTATTACCGTATCTGGAAATAGCAACTTCATTATTGTTTAACGTTCCATAAAAAATATCCATCTTTAGTGAAAAATAACTTATTGGAAAAGTTTATTTTGTCAGGAATATGGAGTTAAAACAACTAAGTAAACGACTAGTTATAGCAGGAGCAATATTGATACTGGCTATAAAATTTATTATCCGGCCAATATATTTAGTCGATGATGCTATCAAATTTTTCCTGGGTGTTGCCCCCAATCTTTTTGGTTCATTCCTGGTTCCCTTTGGTGTTTACTGGTTCTTTATCCATAGCGGTTTTTCGATTTCCCGGATATTTAAGATCCAGTCACCTTATGATCTGCGGGTTGTTTGCCTGATCGGTTTGGGTATGCTGATCATTAATGAATACCTGCAACTGATCTCTTTTTTTGGAAGAACTTTTGATTATTTTGACATCGCCTTTTCAGCCGTTGGTTTAACCACCGCCTATTTTGTATTTGGAAAAATAGAACGACGATACCAGGTGCAGCCAGACTAGCCCACTCTTCTATTCTGTTTACATTAGCTGCTATGATCAGCAATGATCACCCATTTACCTTTGATCTTTTTCAAAAGGAGGGTATAATGTCCGCTGAGGTCGCCGATGCTGCGTTGCAGGTGCCATTTTCCTATTACCTGGAAATATTCAAAAGAAAGTCGTTTTACCAAAAGGATGTCGAATGAC
>JANOCH010000409.1:0-2539 GCA_031412015.1 Chitinophagaceae bacterium | reverse complement strand
GACCAGGCTTCGATGGCCGCCGGTACAGGTACACTTTACCTGGCTGGAAATGTGGCGCAAACCGTTAGCGGTTCACAGCCATTCAAAACCTATGATTTTGTCTCTAATAATACTGCAGGCATTACGCTCAATAATAATTTAAGTGTAAGCGGAGCTCACATTTTCACCAACGGCATCATCACTACTTCGGTCACGCCCAATTACCTTGTGTATGAAGCTGGCGCCTACTATAACGGCGATGGCGATGCGAGACACGTGAATGGTTGGGTGAAAAAATTGGGATCTACCAATTTTGTCTTCCCGGTGGGTAATGGAACAGTAGAGCGAACCGTTGCGTTAAGCGGTCTTTCGGGAAGCGGTGAATTCAATGTGAAGTATCTTGCATCTACTCCATTTACCTCACAGATGCAAAGCCCTATCTTTGAAATTGATCCGGCAGAATACTGGAGTATTAACAAAGTTTCAGGCGGTTCAGCATCCGTTACACTGAACTGGGACTATAGTAAGGTGTATTTCCCCAATTGGATCATCCCCGATATCAGGGTGGCAGGCTACAATGGTACTCTTTGGGTTACTAACGGAGGTACAGCCAGTGGCACTGCTGCTACTACAGGTACCATAACGTCCGCCAGTGTATCTTCTTTCAACCTCTTCGCTTTCGGCAGCCAGTCTTATATTCTTCCGTTAAATCTTATCAGCTTCACCGCGAAACGACAGGATAATTATACTCAACTTGCATGGACGACAGTTAACGAGTTTAATGTGAGTCGTTTCGTAGCAGAACGCAGTGATGACAATGTTCATTTCTATGCGATCGGCGAGCTACCTGCCCGCAATAGTGGCAACATGGAACAATATTATAGCCGCGATAACAACACAATCAATGGCATCGCCTATTACCGCCTTCGTTGTATTGACCACGATGGAAAAGAAAAACTGTCGCAAGTAGTACCAATTACTGATGCCAATACAAATAACCTGTTAACGTTAGGATTTAACCCGGTAAATGATCATATTCTTCTTATAGCTACACCCTACCTGAATGGCTTATTCGACTACAGCATCGCTGCTGCGAACGGGCAACTTATACAGCAGGGTAAGCTGAGCATTCTGAACGGTGGTCACTATAAATTACCATTGAAAGAAAATGTAAGTGCCGGAACTTACTTTTTAAAGGTTAACAATTTCCGGCAAAGCTTTAGTTTCAAATTGATAAAAAAGTAACACACGCCAATTTATTTTTACTAAACACCGGACAATTACCCGGTGTTTAGTTAATTCTTTTTTCTCAGAACCAGGTAACGATTATTAAAGGCAATTATCCGGGCTGCAAATACCAACTACATTAAAATTCCACAAAGGAATAACCTTGCAAACAGTAGCAAAAAACGGGCTATAAAGAAGCCGGATATCCTTTTTTTTCTTTTAAAGGAACTTCGACGAATAGTTTGCAACCCTTACCCGGTTCAGAAATAATTTTGGCCGATTCGTTGTACGATTCCGCCCTGTTCATAGTATTTGTTAAACCAATACCCTTTCTTTTTTGCTTTACATTAAAACCAACCCCGTTATCTTCAATCGTCAGTATAATTTGATCCTCCCTTGCATCAAAAATCACTTTCACCCTTGTGGCCCTTGCATACTTTTCTATGTTGTGCAGTTGTTCCTGCACTATCCGGTAAAGAGACTCTTTAACACCCGCCGAAATCATTTTTTCATCCAGTTTGATTATTTCCGTATTAACGGATCTTTGTTCATTGCTATAATTACTCAGCAGGTACTTTAGTGCATTTTCGAAACTATTTTCTTCAAACCGCGGGATTACCAGGCGATGCGAAAGATTCCGGGTTTCCGTCATAGCTTCCTGCACATGCCCGATACATTCGCTAAAGATTGAAATACCTTTACCATAGTTCGACAGCCCAAAACCTAGTTTCATTTTAATAGCCGCCAGCAACTGGCTGATATTATCATGTAATTCTCTGCCAAGTTGGTTCCTTTCTTTTTCCTGAGCCTGCAGCATGGCCTGGGTAATCTTTTTTTGTTCATCCATTTTACTTATCAATCTTTCCTGTTCCAGGCGCCGGAGTTCTGAAATAACAACATGCATCACTACCGCCCCCGCATACTCTTTATCAAGTAAAGGGGTGACCACCATACGAAACCATCTTTTAACACCCGGCGAATGACAGGGGTATTCAAAAACAAAATCCTTTACCTTTTTCTGAATTACCGCTTTTATACCGCGTGCTACACCGTTACCATCTATTTTATCCTCACCCGATGCAGCTTTGAAATATCGACATAATTATCACCAATACCGTGATTACTTCAATAAATCCGTTGTCTTCAGCAAAATTCCGCCAGGCATCATTTACTTCCACTATTGTTCCGTGGGTGTCAAGCTACGCGATATTGGCCGGTAGGGTATTAAGAATGGTGGACATTCTCTCTACAAGTGCCTGTTTTTCATTGAAGCTTTCTTTTAGTTGCTCTTCCGCTTTTTTTATCCCCGTATTGTCCGGCATAAAGTCCACGT
>JANOCH010000408.1:0-2228 GCA_031412015.1 Chitinophagaceae bacterium | reverse complement strand
ATCATCCAAAAAAACACCGACGAGATGTGTGTTCGTTTGTTTGGCAATATTCAGGGCATAATCCCTGGTGCTTGTTGAATATTTGAGACCATCAAAGGCGGCGATTATTTTTTTCATGTACTGATTTTTTATGGCTTGCGTTATTTAGATGTTGATAAGGTTCGTAGGTTAAATTACGAAAAGGTAAATTCATTTATAAATGGGCGATAAATATTGGTTGTGTTACCGTTTTGATCAGCAGGTCGGCGTGGCTGCGTTTGAAAAATTGCGACAAACTATTCCTGCCATAGGCCCCCATGACGAAAAAAACATTTTCCCGGTTTAACAGGCAGTCAAACAGTCTGGCATCAGTATCGCCTTTTAGTTCTTCAAAATGCAGATCGGTATAATGTTCTTTCAGCCATTCTTTAAATTTATACTTATCAGGATCTTTCCATTCACCTGCATCATTGACCTGCAAGATGGTTATTTTCTTGTTATTCAGTTGCGGAAAAAGATAAGTGAACTGTTTGATGGCGAATACCGAAGAAGGTGACCCATTATAGGTAAATATAATTTCATCGATCAGCTTAAAACTTCCCGGGGCTATGATCACGGGGCACTCAGCGTTCTTAAGAATATCTTTTACAAATTCTGTTGGACTTCCTTCGTAGCGTTTATTAAATGATGTTTGGGCATCCACCACAACCAGGTCTGCGAACCGGCTTTCTCCGGTCAACTCGCGGGCAGGAAGGCCGCGGTCACGATGCAGGCTGTAATTGACTCCCCTGTCAATACAGGCATCTTTGAACAAGGATATATTCTTTTCTATCAACTCCAGTTTAGCATTGTATTCATCCGATTTTTGATCCACTACCCAATCCATGGAGGCCATTCCCTGTACTTGTTTTAATACAGGCCGTTCTTCCGACAAAAGGTTCTCCAGGAAAACACCGGTCAGTTTTGATTTGGTTAGGTGGGCGAGATAGCAGGCGAATTCCAGGGAATTCTTATCCGGGTTGATGGCATCAATGGCCAGCAATATCTTTTCCATACCATGCGTTTTTTCAAAACTATGGATGGCTTTGTGTTTTTTACCTGACGGCCATTAGCGCCTGTAATGATTAAAATCAAATGAAATGGGCTGATCCGCAACCAGCCCATTTAGAACAAAACAACTGAGACATGCTATTACGAACTATTTATGCGCAATGAAAACCGGCAACCGGTGATCAGCGATGACCTCTTTTATAAAACTCTTTTTAAAAAGTTGTGATAATCCCGAACGGCCATAAGAGCCACTCACCAGCATCGCGGATTTTTTTTCGGATATCCAGGTGCTAAAATACTTTTTGGGTTTTACATCCAGTTTAAACAACGTAAGGTTGCCGAAGTGGCGGGCCGCCAGTTCTTCTACCAGTATTTTATCCGGGAAGTCTTCTTCTGCATCCGTATTGGCGTATACAAGCAAGCTGTTCCGGTTGGCTAATTCCGGGAACAGGTAAGCGAACTGTTTAATAGCATAAACAGAGTCCTCACTGCCATCATAGGCGAGGATGATACTTTCCGGAAAATCAAATTTTTCCGGCACGAGCAAAACCGGGCATTTCAGATCCTGCAGCGCATCCCGCATATAATCGCTGGGAGAACCTGTTCCTATATTTTCGTAAAATAGTTCACTACCCAACACCAGGAGGTCCGCATAGCGGCTTTCCTTTTTCAATTCAGGAATGGCGAAATCGAAGAAGTCTTTATGAATTCTATAATCAATGCCATTGCCCTGGCAGAGTTTTTCAAAGCGGTCAATATTTTTTTGTACCAGTGCTGATTCACTGTCTTCAAGCATTGGGATAAAAGAACTACCTATGCCTGCACCATCGACATAGCTCCATAAATTGGCTAGCTGTGTTTGGGGTAAGAAGACACCAGTAAGCAGGATCGGCTGCAATTCATTCAGTCTTCGTGCAAACTCGAACGCACCTTCGGAAAAATGAGTTCCGTCAAATGCGAGGATTATCTTTTTCATAAAAAATATTTATTTAGGCTGTGGAAGAAAACTTAGTGACAGTATAAAATTATTTATACAGGCAAAGCCACGAAATGACTGGTATAGGGTAGTTAAATGATTTTGGTCAGTTGAATGAAATGGATAATCGTCAAATGAAGCAACCTATCCTGTAGTCTGAAAAGTAGAGAATGATAAAACAGGAGTGGCCGGTTTCGCCTGTTTTTAGTAGTTATTTTTTAAA
>JANOCH010000407.1:0-11104 GCA_031412015.1 Chitinophagaceae bacterium | reverse complement strand
CGCTTGCTGCCCGGTAGAAATGGAACTGCTCAATGGCCGGGACAACGCCGAGGGCAGAAGTAAAAACCGGAGGGCTTTGATCAATATTAGTAAAGATTAGATACCTGATTTTGTTATAAAACTTTAATTGATCAGACCGGTGTACTAAAATCAGGAAGAAGGATACTCTTCCAAAAATGCTTCTTCCTGATGTAAGTAAACTAACAACCTCGTATGAAAAAATTGTATTTCCAGCCTTTTATAGATCAAAATTCAACCTGTCCCCTGATCTCTCCTCCGGGAAATGCAGGCGTATGAATATTTACGTAGTAAAGCCCTGCTAACAGACCGGCCTCTTTGATAGCAATTTCATCTACTATTACAGAACCTGTAAAAGATCCTGAAGTTGTTTTGGGAAGCGGGGCTGTAAAGTCAAACTTTATTCCTGCATTTACTCCTTTTGCAGCTTCTCCGTGAATATGAGATCCGACTGGGTTACCGGTCAGGCCTGCCCATTTGACCCTGAACGTTAATAGTTTTGTTTTTTTATTGTAGCATACATCCAGAGAACCATAAGATTTGGTGTCTCTTTGTGGAACTTCCTGGAGGCCACTGACCGGTAAATTTTGCCTTGTAATCACGTCTTTATGGTGATCGTCCTTTTGGCAGGCAGACAAAATAAGAGAACTCGCGGCAACAGTTAAAAAAAAGTGTTTAAAGGGTTTCATTTTAATGTATTTAAGTTAAGAAATCGTTGACTTGAGACAGAAAAATAATGCGCTAACAAGTAAACCAAACCCGGTTAGAAAAAACATTTTTACCCGACAAAATGAAGAACCAATCGATTTTCAAATTGCCTCGCCGGGGTTTCCAGTAGTTGACGGCTAAAACTCATGGGAGACGGATTGAAGCAACAGCTGTATAAGAAATTTTTTGAGAGGCAAAATAACACAGAACGATATCTGAACGTATTTACATCGCAAAAGAAAAAGCGTTGGTTGCCTCTGGTGACGGTAAAGTTTTTTTATGCCCGGCAAAACAGAATTCCAGGATAGAAAGCGTAGGTACCCGCTAATCTAAATGGCCGGTGCAATAAGGTAAAATTAAACGGCAAATGAAAACCGGTAAACACGTATAGAAATTTATTTGACGTTACGATTAAATATTTTAGGGCTTTCCATTACCTTGGCTTATAATTGAATATCCGTATGCATATGAAAAGGATGATTTCATTCATTCAAATAAAGCGTTGCCATGTACACACTGATAATCCTTCTGTTCATTGCCGGGTATACCGCTATTGCATTTGAGCATCCTTTAAAGATCAATAAAACCGCCAGTGCCCTCCTTACCGGGGTATTATGCTGGGTGATATATATCATGGGCAGTTCGGATACAAAGCTTGTTACGGACCAACTGTATGAACATTTAGGGCAGATATCAGGCATCTTGTTTTTTTTGTTGGGCGCGATGGCCATCGTTGAGCTGATAGACGCCCATGATGGCTTTGAAGTAATTACCAGCAGAATAACTACAAAGGATAAGAGAAAATTACTCTGGATAATCGGATTTGTTACATTTTTCCTTTCTTCTGTTTTAGACAATCTTACCACTACTATAGTGATGGTATCCTTATTAAGAAAATTGATCACTGACAGACAAACAAGAATGTTTTATATCGGATTGGTAATAATAGCGGCCAACGCAGGCGGCGCCTGGACACCCATAGGTGACGTAACCACCACGATGTTGTGGATTGGCGGCCAGATCACTACAGGGAATATCATGATAAAGCTGATATTACCCAGCCTTGCCTGTCTTATTGTCCCGCTCGTTTTTCTTTCGTTCAGGGTCATAGGAAAAATTGAGAACACCGCAATAGTTGAAAACAAATCAACCAATCCCACCAATGCGTTTGAGAGAAAATTGATTTTCGGATTAGGAATCGGGGCGCTGATATTTGTTCCGGTTTTTAAAACGATCACGCATTTGCCGCCATTTTTAGGAATGCTATTTGGTCTGGGCATTCTCTGGGTGGTAACCGAGATCATTCATAAAAATAAAAACGAGGAAGATAAGGGCGCCTATTCCGTGGTAAGTGCATTGCAAAAAGCAGATGTTCCCAGTGTTCTTTTCTTCCTTGGTATCCTTGTGGCCATTGCAGCATTAGAATCAACGCATTTACTGGCTAATCTTGCAACTAACATGGATCGTAGCATCGGCGATATAAATATTATCGTCATATCCATAGGACTGCTATCGGCCATTATTGACAATGTGCCGCTGGTAGCAGCTACTATGGGTATGTATGACCTGCAGACCTACCCCACCGATCATTACTTCTGGGAGTTTATCGCGTACTGTGCAGGTACAGGAGGCAGTTGCCTGATTATTGGTTCAGCGGCGGGTGTCGCCGCCATGGGCATGGAGAAAATTGATTTTTTATGGTATGTAAAAAAAATAGCCGGGTTAGCATTGTTAGGATATTTTGCAGGAGCACTTGTCTATATCGCCCAGCACTATTTTTTGCACATGTGATCACCCGGTTTTGGTAAACACGACCATCCGTTTTATACAATTCAAGGTCAATGGAATTGTCGTAAATTTAACCATGACATTGGTTCTGCTATCCATAGTGCTCGTGGCCCTGGCCGTTGCAGGGATTGCCATTAAGATCTTAGTGAAAAAAAATGGTCAGTTTTCGGGAACCTGCAGCGGGAATAATCCATTGGTACAAAAAGAAGGCGGCGTTTGTGGTATTTGCGGAGCGAAGCCGGAAGAAAAATGTAAATCATAACCACTATCTGAATCTCACCGTCTGGTAACACTTATCAGTTTATTAATATCGCCGGCACCAGTTGTACCAAAAAAATAATCAAGGAATTTCTTTTATCCATTCTTGCAATGTCTCCGAGGTATAAGTTTTCCAAACTCCGTTTTCATCATAGATAAAAAAAACATCCAGTTGCAATTCCGCGTGTTCCGATAAAAATTGCCTGGCTTTCTCCATTCCCATTACCATAAAAGCGGTGGCGTAAGCATCGGCTGTTGCACAATCGGCGGCAAGCACCGTAGCGCTGAGTAAGTTGTGTTTTGCTGGATATCCTGTGCGCGGGTCAACGATATGAGCTCTTTTTTTTCCTTCCTCCACATAAAATTTCCGGTAATTACCTGAAGTGGCCAATGCCCTGTCCTTTAATTGAATGACCGCTTGTAATGGTCGCCCGTCAATGGGTTCCTCATTGGGCTGATCTATGCCCACTGTCCAATAACTGTGCTTACTCTTTTTACCTTTTGCTTTCACCTCACCTCCTAATTCCACCAGGTAGTCGGTGATTCCTTTACTTCCGAGATAAGCGGCAAGTATATCAACCGTATATCCCTGTGCAATCGCATTAAAATCCAGCATGACCTGTGGCTTTTCCTTAACCAGTTTTCTTCCTGCTAACCGCACCCGTTTATATCCAACAAAGTCAAGCAGGCTGTCTATCGTAGCGCTGTCAACCTTAGTTTTTTTGGTAAAGCCAAAGCCCCAGGCATTGATCACGGGAGCAACGGTTATATCAAAAAGACCACCGGTTGTTGCCGAAACATCTACGGACCGGTTGAATACATCCATAAAAAAATCATCAGCAACGACCGACGTATCATTTTTGTTGATTCGTGAAATGATGGAAGCCGGAACATAAGTTGAAAGCGAAGAATCGATCTTCCGGAATATCGAATCAATGGCTTCCTTATTGATTGCTTTATTGCGCGGAATATAAGTGATGTGGTAAGTAGTTCCCTGGGCGTTACCTGCTATCTTAATTGATAGATCGGTTTCCTGCTTACAATTTAAACAAAGCAGCAGAACAACAATGGTCGGGAATATGAATTTCATCAACGCCAGTGATTATTGATTGATAGTGTTAGCTCAAAACTACTCATTCAATATTTTTTATCCGCCAAAATCATCAAAGGCGATATTCGAAGGAGGAACACCTAATTCATCCAGCATTTTAAATACCGCGGCATTCATCATTGGCGGACCACAGAGATAATATTCAATGTCTTCCGGTGCAGGATGATTTTTCAGGTAGTTATCGTAAAGCACCATATGAATAAACCCGGTATAGCCCGTCCAGTTGTCTTCCGGCAGTGGTTCTGACAAGGCAATATTGTATTGAAAATTGGAAAAATCCTTTTCGATGTCCCTGAATTGTTCTGTATAAAATACTTCACGCAGGGATCGTCCGCCATACCAGAATGTTATTTTCCTGTCTCTTTCTTTTTTGGTATGAAAGAGATGAAACAAATGTGATCGAAGCGGAGCCATACCGGCGCCACCACCTATGTACACCATTTCCTTTTTCGTTGGTTTGATATGAAACTCTCCGAAAGGACCTGATATCGTTACCTTATCGCCTGGTTTCCGCGAAAAAACATAAGAAGAACAGATCCCCGGGTTCAGGTTCATAAAACCACCGGCTTTCCGGTCGAATGGTGGCGTTGCCAAACGGATATTCAGCATGATGATATTCCCTTCTGCCGGGTGGTTGGCCATAGAATAGGCACGAAACACCGGTTCGGGGTTCTTCATAGTAAGATCCCATATTTTGAATTTATTGTAATCATCACGAAAACGTTCATCTATTTTGTAGAGACTGTTATTAAAATCAATTTCACAAACAGGCACATCTAACTGGATATAACTTCCGGATTCAAAATCAAGAAATTCTCCTTCGGGCAACTTAACGACAAACTCTTTGATATACGTGGCTACATTATCGTTGGAGACTACCTCACATTCCCATTTTTTGATACCAAAGATTTCATCCGGTATTTTAATCTCCATATCCTGCTTCACCTTAACCTGGCAACCCAAACGCCAATGCTCCTGTACCTGTTTCCTGGTGAAATAAGGTCGCTCTGTAGTTAATATTTCTCCCCCACCCGATAATACCTGGCATTTGCACATGGCACAGGTGCCGCCACCGCCACAAGCTGACGGTAAAAATATTTTTTTTGCCGAAAGCGTGCTAAGTATGCTGGAACCCGCCGGCACTTCCACCGTGTTTTGTCCATTGATCAGAATTTTTACCAGTCCTGAAGGAGCCAGCTTTGTTTTGGCATACAGAATAATGGCTACCAGCAATAAATTAAAAGCAACGAAAATTACAATGCTTGAAATAATGGTAGAAGTTTCTATGGACAATATGACCATGTTATTAATAACTTCAGTTAATTATATTTTGATTCCCATAAAACTCATAAAAGTAATAGCCATCAAACCGGTCAGAATAAAAGCGATGCCTAATCCTCTCAGTGGTGGCGGCACATTGGAATAACGGATCTTTTCACGGATGGCCGCGATAGCCATTATAGCCAGCGCCCATCCTACACCCGAACCCAATCCAAAAACCGTAGCTTCTCCCAATGTTGCATATTCTCTTTCCTGCATAAATAGCGCACCGCCCAATATGGAACAGTTGACAGCTATAAGCGGCAGGAAAATACCAAGCGCACCATACAATGCAGGTGCGAATTTTTCAACGATCATTTCCACCAACTGCGTGATAGCCGCGATAACGGCAATGAACATCATAAAACTCAGAAAAGTAAGATCCACATTGGCGAGATCAGCCGACAACCAGCCCAGTGCTCCTTCTTTCAGTAAACGATTTTCGATCAGGTAGCAAACAGGAACAGAAACACCCAATACAAAAATTACCGCTATTCCAAGACCCACCGCATTCTTTACCGTTTTGGAAATAGCGAGGTAAGAACACATGCCCAGGAAATAAGCGAAGATCATATTCTCAACAAATACGGCTTTTATAAAGATGTTTACATGCTCCATGATAAAATCTTTTTTAATCAATTTCGCTCAATCAATTTAGCATTCCTGCTGCGCTGTATCCATATAATGATCCCGACAAGGATCAACGCCATCGGTGGAAGAATAGCAAGCCCGTTATTAAAATATCCCGATTTGTAAAGAAAATCAGGCACTACCTGGACTCCCATTAATTTACCTGAGCCAAACAATTCCCTTACGGCTGAAACAAGCACCAATATCAGCCCGTACCCCAAACCATTACCAATGCCATCTAAAAAAGAAGGCCAGGGTTTATTGGCCATCGCAAATGCCTCAAGTCGGCCCATAACAATACAATTAGTGATAATTAAACCTACAAACACAGAAAGTTGCTTGCTTACATCATATACAAATGCTTTCAACACCTGGTCAACCAATATCACCAATGCAGCAACTATCGTTAATTGTACAATGATCCTGATACGGTCTGGTATAATGTTTCTAATGGCGGAAATAGTGAGGTTGGAAAATGCGGTCACCACGGTTACCGATAAAGCCATCACAATGGAAGGTTTCATTTGAACGGTGACGGCCAGCGCGGAACAAATACCCAATACCTGTACCGTAATAGGATTACTGTCATTGAACGGATCTTTTATCAGCTTCCTGTTCCTGGGAGAAAACAAAGGTTCTTTCGGTTCCTTTACTTTTATCGGTGCTATCATTGTTTCTGTGCTCATAAAAGGCAATTATCGTTATGAGGTCAGGGTTGTGAAATATTGGAGGGTACTGAAAATTATTATTCATCAATCATGATCCGTGCTATTGATTGGGCACTGTTTCCTTACCGGCAACCGCCATTGTTGAATCAGCGTGTTTATCATCCTTTGTTCCAGGTTTACCTGCTGTTTTATTAATGTTCTTAAAATAAGGAAGATAATTGCTGATCGTTCGCTGAAGCATCTCGCTTACCCCGGTACTGGTGATCGTTCCTCCTGAAACAGCATCTACTCCATGCATATCTTCCGGTGCGGCGCCACCTTTTATAAGATGAACTGAAACAAAATTTCCCGATCCGTCAAAGATTTTTTTTCCTTCAAATTGTTTTTGAAACTCCTCCGTTTCAATTTCAGCACCTAAACCCGGCGTTTCGCCTTTGTGACCGAAGCTGGCCCCGTATACCGTATTTAAATCCTCTTCCAAAGCGATATATCCCCAAATAGGTCCCCACAGACCTTTTCCACGAACGGGAATTATATAATACAATTTACCATCTTTATCAAAGACAAACAAAGGGAATAATTGCTCGTCAGCTTTACCTAATCGTGCTTTATCTAATTCTTTTTTCAAGTCGATATCAAAGGCTGAAATTTTTTCAGTAACCGGCGCCCCTTTGCTGTTCAGTACTAACTGTTCTTTTATGTACTGACTAAATAATTTTTCCGACTCATCACGTTTAACCTTTATACCGACGCTGCTTAAAATATTCTGCATCTTTTCCAGCCTTACATTTTTGGCCTGGTAAGGCCCAAGTACAATAGCAGCAGACGCTAACAACACGGCAACTACGATCACCATGACCGATGAAAAAATGAATGTAAAACTGCTGCTGTTCTTGTTCATGATGACTTTATTTTTACCCGTTTTAGTCTTCGCCTGATATTAGCCCTTACCACAAAATGGTCAATGAGCGGCGCCATTACATTCATAAATAAGATAGCCAGCATCATACCTTCAGGATAAGCTGGATTGAATACCCGAATCAGTATCGCAAACATTCCTATCAGAAAGCCATAGATATATTTTCCAGTATTCGTTTGTGCCGCTGTAACTGGATCGGTAGCCATAAACACAGCTCCGAAGGCAAAGCCACCCAATACCAGGTGATGCATAGGCGTTATCTGCATCAGTGTGTTGGCGCCAACCGAATTAAAGATCGCCGACATGGCAAGCCCGCCAATAAAAACGGAAAGCATGATCCTCCAGCTTCCTATACCTGTATATAATAGCACCGCAGCGCCTATCAAACACGCCAGTGTAGATGTTTCGCCGATAGAGCCCGGTATAGTGCCAATAAACGATTCCCAAATGCCAGGAATTTTGTCGGCTAAACCGGCCGCCGCATCGCCTAATGGCGTAGCGCCGCTAAATCCATCCACTACCTGCTGACCTTGTGCAACATCGGTATTGATCCAAACCTCGTTGCCCGACATTTTGGCCGGATAGGCAAAAAACAAAAAAGCCCTGGCTGTCAAAGCAGGATTCAACACATTCATTCCTGTTCCTCCAAAAACTTCTTTGCCGATGACCACGGCAAAAATGGTGGCAACGGCTACCATCCAAAGTGGAACATCAACCGGCATGACCAACG
Source organism: Chitinophagaceae bacterium (assembly GCA_031412015.1). Lineage (GTDB taxonomy): Bacteria > Bacteroidota > Bacteroidia > Chitinophagales > Chitinophagaceae > Terrimonas_B. Next base: position 2,954 of record JANOCH010000407.1, on the reverse strand, counting down.
GGATCAACATACCCGATACCAAGAACCCTTCGTTGATAGTATGTTTCCGAATGATGGCAAAAATGAATTCGGTTGTTAAACCCGCCACATACGAGGTGATGACAATCGGGATTACTTTTTTTGCTCCAAACAAAGAATTATCTAATAAAGATGAATCGGTTATTCCTATTGCAAGGTAATGCTGGTAGCCGGTGTTCCAGATGCCGAACAAAAGGCAGGGAACAAGTGATAATATCACCAGGATCATGGTGCGTTTCAGATCAACCGCATCACGAATTTGGGCACCGGCTGATGGAGCGGTTTCACCAGGCACGAATAAGAAGGTTTCGAAAGCATTGTAGACAGGATAAAATTTTTCCAGCTTTCCTCCCTTTTCAAAATTGGGCTTAATTTTTTTCAGCAAATTCCTGATTGGTTTCACCTGCAAGCATTTTTATGTCGTTAATAGCTATTCCCTGGCAAAGCCGTTCGGGGCACTATTTGTTTTCGACAGGTATGCAGATATTCCGGCACAATATCATTCGCTAACCCAGTTCCTTCCTGATTATATCCAATCCTTTTCGTATGATATGCTGTGATTCGATTTTCGACGTACAGACAAATTCACAGAGGGCAAAATCTTCTTCCACCACTTCATATATTCCCAGGTTCTCCATCATTTCCAGATCTTCTATCAATATTGATTTCAGCAAATGAACAGGATAAATGTCCATGGGAAAAACTTTTTCATATTCTCCTGTTACCACGAAGGGTCGTTCTTCGCCATGCATATTGGTAGTAAGATCATGCTTTTTATTGGGAGTGAGCCAGGAAAAAAAAGTACGGGACATACTCAGTTTATCAAATCCCGGTTTTAACCACCCCATAAATTCAGGCTCATGACCTTCCGGTATAACAGTAAGTTGCGAATCATAAAAATCCAGGAAACCGTCACCGGTAATTTGTTTCCCTGTTAATACATTACCACTGATGATCCGGCTTGTTCCTTCTTTCAGACCAGCGTCCGCTATCATGTTTTTTACACAGCTACCGACAAGCGTTTTATAATATCGCGGGTTTTTTACCTGGGAACCTGTCACCGCGATTGTACGGGATGCATCGAATTTCCCCTCGACAAAAACATTTCCGATGATCAACACATCCTGGGGATTGATACACCATACAACTTCACCTTTATTGACCGGATCAATGTGATGAATTTGTACACCGATGTTTCCGGCAGGGTGCGGACCTGCTATCCTGTTCAATTGCACCCCATGTGCGCCAAGGAAAACAGCTGCAGGAGTTGTATCGGCCCTGATATTCAGGTGGAGTTTTCCTGTTGTTAATTTTTCCAACGCATCCAGTCCTGCCTGGAAAGCAGGGTTATTATCCTTCAAAATAAAATCGTAATCGGGTGCCAATGGGCTGCTGTCGAAAGCCGAAATGAAAATTGATTTCGGGGTTATGGCCGGATCCGGGATAATTCCAAAAGGCCGCTGGCGGATGAGGGGCCATGCGCCACTATTCAACAGTCGCTCTATAATTTCTTCCCTGTCAAGCGCAGACGGATCGGCTTTACCAAAATCAGTATATACTATTTCTTTGTCGGCTAATATTTTAACCTCCAGTATCTTTCTTTTGTCGCCACGTAAAATTTCTACCACTTCACCGCTGACCGGCGAACAGAATTTGAGCGCCTCATTATTCTTATCGGTAAATAAAACGGAGCCGGCCTGTACCTCATCGCCTTGTTGTACACATAAGACGGGTGTAATACCAATAAAATTGTGCGGTTTTACAGCAACCGTTTCAGGTAAAGAAAGCTCGGTGATCATCTTTCCGGCTTCTCCCACCAGTTTGATATTCAATCCACGTTTGATCTTGATGTACTTTGACATACAGGAAAGTTTTATCGAATAAAACCAATAAAACAAGGCATTTTTAGAAACCTGTTTTTGAAAATCCTGTCCTTACACCCGAATAACATTCCGGGCTTTGCTCATCAATTTCGACAAAAATTATTATAACTGGTGCAAATGGCGGTAGAAAAGTTATGATTGACCGGTTAAAAATTTGAATTTGCCGCACGATCCTTTTACAAAACACCCCAAAGGCTTGTTTTTATTCTACAATTATTATAACTTACTAAAAGGATTATTCTTCCCTGTCAGTTGTTGACGTACCATTGAACTGAATTTTAGCCGTAAAAGAGAGCGATAAACAAAGCAATTTCCTTAGTAAAAAGAGGTTAATCTTACTGCTAAGGTTGATATATCACTTTTAAAAAATGTTTTATGGGAGCCGTTAATAGTATCTTAAAAGGCAAAGGGAATATCATCTTTACCATTCCCCCGGAAACGATCGTTTATAACGCACTTGAGATCATGGTGGAAAAAAATGTCAGTGCACTGCTGGTGATGGAAAACGATAAGCTGGCCGGTATTTTTACCGAAAGAGATTATGCCCGCAAAGTGATCTTGAAAGGCAAAGCCTCGAAAGAAACAAAAATTGGCGAGATCATGACCAGGGAACTTATCACCGTTTCCCCCGAGACCTCTCTTGATAGTTGTATGCGGCTGATGACCGGTAAGCTCATCCGTCATTTACCCGTGGTTGAAAATGGCCAGTTGGCCGGTATTATTTCAATTGGCGATGTGGTCAAATATATTATCGAGGAGCAAAAATTCATAATTGAGAATATGGAACACTATATAACCGGGAGCTGATGACGACCGGCGCGGATAGAAATCATTGATCAAATCATATTGACCAATTTTTTGCCTGCCTCAAAGTCACCCAGATTCTGTAGTGTCACCAAAGCAATTTGAGTCAGTGCTTCATCGGTTAAAAATCCCTGGTGGGAGGTGATCAATACATTGGGAAAACTCAGCAACCGCATGATCACATCGTCTGCTATGATGTTTTCACTCAGGTCATGAAAAAATAATTTTTCCTCTTGTTCATAAACATCG
>JANOCH010000406.1:0-3668 GCA_031412015.1 Chitinophagaceae bacterium | reverse complement strand
GGCGGAGGCGCCGGTACACATGTAGGTATTCCGCAGGGTATGGGAAGAATTCTTCCGAATCCTGCTTCATTAGATGACAGGCAATTTTCAAAACCCGGTCCGGCGGTTGGTGGTGCTCCGAATGCGGGTGGAGCAGGAGGAGCTGCTCCCGTTATCTTCATGAGTGAGGCGGAAAGCTACTTCTTGCAAGCGGAGGCAGTAGTAAGGGGTTGGGCTACTGGAAATGCCGAGCAGTTATATAATGATGCCATTGAATTATCTTTCTTGCAATGGGGATTTACCTCAGCTCAGTTCAATACCTACAAAGCGCAGGCTGGCGTTACGTTTCCAACTGCCGGAACGGCGGAGGCGAAACTAAAAGCCATTATTACGCAAAAATGGGTAAGTATGTGCGGTACACAAAATGTAGAGGCCTGGACAGAATGGAGAAGAACCGGTTACCCTGATATTTTTACAGTGTCAGCAACTACTATCATTGGAAATAAGTTCCCGACCCGCCTACTGTTGCCCGATTCCGAGGTGACTTCGAATCCTAATGTACCGGCGCAAAAAACCGTAACGGATAAAATGTGGTGGGATGTAAATACAACCGGGCAAAACTGATTCAATGTAAAAAACTAAAACTTAAAAAGATGAAATTGAGAAATAAATTTTTATTGGTGAGCTTGCTGGCCATGGTAATCATGACATCCTGCGAAAAAGAAACGGAAAATGTTTCAAAGGAGGTTAAAGTAAGTTTTCCCACTATCGCATTAAATGGCGATGCAGTTGTTAAGCTGGCCGTTGGAGCTGCTTATACGGATGCTGGTGCGAAATTGACGGATGATATTTCCGGGGCTGTTACAGATATACAACCAACCAGCAGCGATGTAAACACAGCTGTACCCGGGCTATACGTTGTTAACTATTCGGCAGCCAATGCAAACGGATTTGAAGCGGCTGCAGGAAGGATAGTGGCCGTAACAAATGTTACGGGTACCGCTGATCGTTCCGGCACCTATCGTCGCACTGCGACAGGGATAAATTGTATCATAACAAAAATGTCTGATGGACTGTACAAAGTTCAGAATCCCGGCGGCGCTGGAGTGGGAGTAAATACCATTGTTTATTTTGTAGAAACAGCTCCGGGCGTTTTTGTTTGCCCTTCTCAGCCTTCCGTTGACGGACCTTTCGCAGTAATAGAAATTAACTTTACTGCTACCGGGGCTACATGGAAAGTTCAGAATGCGGGATATGGTACTCAATTGAGAACCTTTGTAAAATAAAAGCGACAAAGATTTTCTATAGCAGGCAATTTCCGATTGCCTGCTATTCTTTTAAATCATTGAGCTATGAAAGTATTATTTATTATTCCCCTGATATTGATTTCATGCTTCGTTTTGGGCCAGAATACTTATATGCCATCAAATGCGCCGGGTGTAACTTCAATAAGGGGTATTAGTTTAAACCAGGCCGGATTGAGAGGCACCGGAATGAAATACAATGATGGATCCTTTGTAAATGAAAAAGATCTTGATATTAAAGGCTCTCCATTTTTCGTTGACGAATGGATGGCCGGAAGCGTATTACTGGTGACGAAAGAAAAAATTGACAGCGTCTTTATAAAGTACAACTTATACACTGACCAGTTACAGGTAAAAGTTGATGAGAAGGAATATGAGTTTAGCATTGATGTTCGGGAGTTTTTATTGCACGATCCGGTAACGGGGGATATATCTTTGTTTCGAAGCGGTTTTATCGCTGTACCGGGAATGAATGAGAGATCTTTTTACAAGGTTTTATATGACGGTAAAACAAAGCTATTGGTAAAGCACAAAAAATTAATTGGGTCTGAGATGACATCAACACCCGGTGTAAAAGCCAGGGTTTTTGAAGATCAAAAAAGTTATTTTATTCTCTCAGCTTCCGGAAAAATGGAAAAGATCAGAAAAAAAAATAAAGAAATCCTCGATCTGCTGGAAGGGAAGAAAGACGAACTTAAAAAAATGATCGAATCCAGGAAAATGAAACTGGTTAGTGATGAAGAAATAATTAGCGTATTGGAATATTATGATTCATTGATCTAGGAATTCTTCTCCCTATCATAGTTTTTGAGTCCGTTATAAGAAATACTGACAGAAAGTTACTTCCAAAAGAGGTAACTTTTTTTGCGGGTAGAAAAGGTTACACTGTCCGATCGCCAGCTGCGTTCGTTTCAGTTTTAAAATTTCATGGTTGGGTAAAACATAAAATGAAAACCTGTTTGGTTGACTTAATTTTATAACACTAAAATAAAAAAATCCTCCCGTGTTGAACGAGAGGATCAAAATATAGAGTTTTCTCATGTGAACGGTCCAAAAGACCAAGCAGGTGGTTGTCTAGCCGACCTGCTTTTTTGTTTTATAAATATACTGAAATATTATTTTCAAAAAACCTGGTGCCGCTTTGTTTTAAAAAAAATCACGCTGATCAAGTTTTCATTGCCTGGTTCGATCAATCTCCCTTGTTCAAACGCATCGGTTGTTTTTTCCAGTAAGTCAGCGAACGCCATAACCACTCAAAGGGCCCGAAACGATAGTAACGCAACCAGATAGTGGAAAAGATCAACTGGAATATCCAAATAGCTACTACAACATAATAGAGTTGATAATAACTCAATGTATTATAAAAATTGAAACCATAGCCATAAAAGTAAAGCGAACAAATAATGCTTTGCATCAGGTAGTTGGTAAATGCCATCTGCCCGACATTGGACAACGCTTTCATCAGCCAGGGAACAATACGACTTCGGAAGATCAGCATTACCAGGCTGGCGTGCCCGATACACAGCAACAATCTTCGCACATCATAAAGAACCCAATGCGGTACCCGGTAGGCGTCAATGTACGGGCCGATGTCAAAGGATTCAACCCAGCCTTTTTGAAAAATGATCCATCCAATGGGTATCCCTAAACCGTAACCAACTATCAGTCCCATACTATACGTAGAGCCAGATACTTTATTGGAGAAGAATCCAAGGCCGAAAAGGGCCATGCCGATAAACATCATGCAAAGCATGTCCCATAATCCATGGTACATACCCCAGGTTTCAGACCCGGCATTTCTTGGAAGGAAATGATTGAATATGGTACCATAGCCGGAATGCATTTTTTTAAGATCCTTATTTATTCGTGCAGTATCAGGTTTCTGGCCTTTTTCTATTTCAAGCCATTCAGCTTTTGCTGCTGCTTGTTCTTCAGTTAATTTCTTGTTGGCCTTTTCTGCCGCTACCGCTTCAACGTAGGCCTTTCTTTTAACACTCGTCTCATTATACCAAAGCATATTTTTCATTATCCCTATCCCAATGCAGACAACACCGAGAAGGATCAGCCATTTAGGGCGCATCTTCCGGAACGGAAATAACAGCATGCCGCAAAGACCGTAGAAGTATAGAATATCTCCGGGCCAGAGCAGTACGTATGCATTAATAACCCCGAATAGTACCAGCCACAACAGGCGACGATAATAATATTCAGCAACGGTAACACCACCCGGTGTTTCTTTTTTATTGAGTGTAAACAGTACCATGCCTGCTCCAAATAACATGGAAAAAAGCCCACGCATTGTTCCGCTGAAAAAAGTTTCGACAACTTCAAGGGTTATAAAGTCGCCTGTGTTTCTCGGACCTTTCAGAATCCGTTCGTACCCAC
>JANOCH010000405.1:0-7641 GCA_031412015.1 Chitinophagaceae bacterium | reverse complement strand
ACCGCTCCGCCCAGTGATAAGTAATAGCCTTTATAAAACTGGACATAGATATCAGTTACCCAGTCCGTGGAGTAGACATGCGTTTGAAAATCGAAGGAACGGGTTTTGCCCTTTTCTTTTTTATTGGGATTTAAGAATCCAAAGCCGGAACCAAAACTCAGGGACAGGTTCTTATAACTGCCATTGATACCCATCGTGACTAAACTGTTGGGCCTGTATCGCAACGACTGGATGCCATCGGGCCCCTTCATAATAAGTGAAGTGTATTTCTTGGCGAGGTAAAGCCGGGTAGTTAATTGCTCTTCAAAAGTTGTATAATAATCATTCTCGTTGCTGGTCCGCTGACTTTTCGCGGTTGTGTTCTGAACAATTAACCATACGCACATGAAAAAAATTTTCTTCATTAGTTTAAACAAGGGGTATTGGGTCATGAATATATCGTCTAAAGTAACCAAAAAATAGTGGCTGGACAGCGTATTAACGAAAAAAGATGGTTGGTAATTATGGCTGAATCAATGAAATTCGCAGAATGGGCTTCGACAGAAAAGATCTATCCAACGACCAGCTGGTTCAGTTTTACCGCAGCATTCTATATCCCAGGATGATAGAAGAGAAAATGCTGATACTATTACGGCAGGGGAAAATCTCTAAGTGGTTTAGCGGCATTGGACAGGAAGCTATTGCAGTAGGCGCCACTTTAGCCTTGCAGGATGATGAGTGGATCATGCCATTGCATCGTAACCTGGGTGTTTTTACCACACGTAATATGCCATTGAACAAACTCTTTATGCAATGGCAGGGGGCGCGGGAAGGATACAGCAAAGGAAGGGAAAGAAGTTTTCATTTTGGCAGCCGCGAACATCATGTATGCGGAATGATCTCTCATCTTGGGCCGCAATTAGCCATTGCTGATGGAATAGCATTGGCGCATAAACTCAGAAAAGAAAATAAAGTCTCATTGGCTTTTACCGGAGAAGGAGGCACCAGCGAAGGCGATTTTCATGAAGCATTGAACGTGGCAGCCGTATGGGATCTACCGGTGATTTTTTTAATAGAAAATAATGGTTATGGCCTAAGTACGCCAACCAATGAACAGTATCGCTGTATCAGTTTAGTGGATAGAGCCAAAGGCTATGGAATGGATGGCGTTCAAATAGATGGTAATAATTTGTTGCAGGTATATGATACGATAAAAGGCATACGGGAATATTGTGTCAAACACCAGAAGCCTTACCTGGTAGAAGCGATGACCTTTCGAATGCGGGGACATGAGGAGGCAAGTGGTACCAAATATGTTCCGCAGGAACTCTTTGAGCTGTGGGAGATGAAGGACCCGGTAAAAAATTACGAGCAATATTTATCAGCGCAACAGGTATTATCAGCCGATGATATCGATAACATTAAAAATGAACTGAAAGAAAAAATAGAGCAGGAGTTGGCGATAGGCATGAATGCGGCACCGATCGTTGCCGATACCGAAGAGGAGTTGAATGATGTGTATGCGGGGAGGGAAGTCAAAAGTCAGAACCCGATAGCTATCGGGTCGGAAGTCAGGATCGTTGATAACTCGAAGGACCCTCTTGACTCACGACTCTTGACTCACGATCTCCGCTTAATAGATGCTATTAAACAAGGCCTTCATCAAAGTATGGAAGCTCATGAGAATTTAATTCTGATGGGACAGGATATTGCAGAGTATGGTGGTGCATTTAAGATCACCGATGGGTTTGCGGCTGAGTTTGGTAAAACGAGAGTAAGAAATACGCCGATCTGTGAAAGTGCTATTGTAGGAGCTGCATTGGGTTTAAGCCTGGAAGGATACAAGAGCATGATGGAAATGCAATTCGCCGATTTTGTTACGGTAGGTTTTAATCAAATTATAAATAATCTTGCCAAGATACATTACCGTTGGGGGCAGAATGCCGATGTAGTGATACGGATGCCAGCCGGCGGCGGCGTGGGTGCAGGACCCTTTCACAGCCAGAGTAATGAAGCATGGTTTATACATACACCCGGATTAAAAGTAGTGTATCCTTCCACGCCCGTGGATGCAAAAGGATTATTGATAGCAGCGATCAATGACCCCAACCCTGTATTATTCTTTGAACACAAAGCATTGTACCGGAGTGTGAGCGGAGCAGTGCCGCAGGACTACTATGAAATTGAGATAGGCAAAGCCCGTCATGTAATCGAAGGTGATGAAATCAGCATCATTACATATGGTAGTGGTGTACGTTGGGCCGAAGATTTTGCAGCCGAACATCCTGAAATGTCTATTGACATTCTGGATCTGCGAACTTTACTACCACTCGACTATTTAGCAATAAGACAATCGGTACAGCGAACCGGAAGAGTAGTGATACTGCATGAGGATACATTGACCGGTGGTATCGGTGGCGAAATAGCAGCCTGGATAGCGGAAAACTGTTTTAGTTTATTGGATGCGCCGGTTATGCGTTGTGCCTCATTAGATACACCTATTCCCTTCAGTATTGAATTGGAAAACAATTTCCTGGCTGAGAATCGGCTAGATGAAACAATACAAAAATTGCGAAGCTATTAAATAACTAAGTCAATAATTGTAAGGATCTGCCTGGCAGGCTTAGTGGCTAATCCGAACTTAGCAACTGCCAATTGAATCAATGATCCTGCCCTGTATTTTGTACTTTGCTATCAAACCAGTGACCTATGCTTATAAGAATGGTATTCTTCGCCTGTCTTTTGATGGCGATGAATTTTTCTTATTCTCAAAATTTAACCCAAACCATTAAAGGCATTGTCCTTGATAAAGACAACCGCAGGCCGCTGGCGGGAGCTACTGTTTCTATAGCCGATGATAGCATTCAGCAAGCTGTTCTATCAAGTGAAAACGGCGGGTTTATGCTGAAAAATATACCGGTAGGTCGCCGGCGCATACAATGTACGTATAGCGGGTATGAAAATTATATTACAGATAATATTTTATTGAACAGCGCGAAGGAAGTCGAACTCGTTATTGAACTGGAACAACAATACCAGCAGCAAGCGGAAGTGATTGTAAAAGCCCCGCGTAATCCCAAGCAGCCGGTTAACAGATCTTCTGTGGTAAGTACAAGATCATTTACACCCGAAGAAACGAATCGTTATGCGGCCAGTGTAAACGACCCAAGCCGGATGGCCTTAAGCTTTCCGGGAGTACAGCCCACCCGCGATGCCAGAAGCGATATCATTATCCGGGGCAATTCTGCGGCTGTCATGTTGTGGCGATTGGAAGGTGTTGACATTCCTAATCCCAATCACTTCGCCCGCAAAGGTTCAAGCGGCGGAGGTATTACTATATTCAGCAGCAGTATGCTGGATAATTCTGATTTTTCCAGTGGCGCCTTTCCCGCTGAATATGGCGATGCTTTATCCGGTGTTTTTGATATGCGTTTCAGAAAAGGCAATAAAGAAAAAGATCAATATACTTTTAAAGCAGGTGTTATCGGTCTCGACTTTTCGGCGGAAGGACCCTTCAAAAAAGGTCAAAGCTCTTACCTGGTAAATTACCGCTATTCCACACTGGGTATTTTAAATGGATTAGGTTTTCATTTGACCGACGAGCGGGAAGACAACACCTTCCAGGACCTTTCTTTCAATCTTAATTTTCCTTCAAAGAATAATCGCTCTGTTTTTAATATCTGGGGAATTGGAGGGTTGAGCAAAGAAGATTACGCTGCTATGGAAGAGGTAAACGAGTGGGACGAATATGATGACTATGCGATTTATGATTTTAAAACCAATATGGGGGCGGCTGGTATTGGGCATAGTTTGCAGATCGGTAAAACTGGTTTATTGAAAACATCGTTGGCTATTATGGATCAAAAGATCACTTATGTGGACGATACGCTTAATACGCAAAAAACACCGTATACTATCAATGATGAATTGTATAAGAATAGCCGCCTCTCATTAGCTATTTCCTATACGACAAAACTGGCTTCCGCTATTACCTGGAAAACAGGAACCTTTGTCAGCAGGATCGGTTATAACTTTCAGCAAAGTCTGTATGATTTTAATGCCGGCGTTTACCGGAGTAATATTATCAACGGAGAAGGAAATACAGTGCTATGGCAGCCCTATACCCAGTTTAATATAAAGATCAACCCAACGTTCACGTTCAATGCAGGCCTCCATGTGCTGTACCTTTCTTTGAATAAAACGAGATCAATTGAACCAAGAGCCAGTTTTCAATATCGGATCAACCCGAATCATAGTATCAGTTTAGCCATAGGACAACATGGTAAGACCCTCCCATTGGGCTCTTATTTCTATAAAGCATCTAATGGTTCTCTGCCCAATCTTGACCTGGAAATGATGAAATCAACTCATTTTGTAGCAGCCTATGATTGGCTGATGAAGAAGAGCTGGCGTTTACATGCAGAGGCCTATTTGCAAAAGCTAACGGCCATACCGGTGGTGAATGATGTAAACCGAACTTTTTGGCTGTTGAATATGATCGATGGTTATGCCAATGAAGCGTTGGTCAACAGTGGTACTGGCAGAAACAGGGGAGTTGATATCACACTGGAAAAATTCTTTTCCAAAGGCTGGTTCATGTTGACTGGTTTTTCTTTTTTCAATTCTACTTATGCGCCACTGAACGGAAAAACATATAATACACAATACAACAGTCGTACTGCCGGATCATTTACAACGGGACGTGAATGGAAGTGGAAAAAGAACAAGACCTTTATTGCCGGTGGAAAGTTGTTGTACAATGGAGGTATGCCGATCTCGCCTTTGCTGGCCGGAGCGGCGGTTAATTCCCGCGAACCGTTATTGGATGAAGCAAGGGCTTATAGTGAAACGATACCTTCTTATTTCAGAACAGATGCAAGAATATCCATGCGTAAAGACAAAACAAAAACAGCCTGGATACTGTCGCTGGATATACAGAATCTGCTGGGTATAAAAAACACTGATGCCTTAAGCCGTAGGTATGATCCATCTGTCAACCAATGGGTATATAAAAGATCATCCGGGTTGATCCCGGTGATCAGCTACCAGGTCGATTTTTAATTTTGCGTGCTATAAAACTTTCAGGCCGGTTCAAACGTAATTGTAATCATGCTCCGGACTTTGCTGATCATACCATTCACGCTACTGATGGCTATACAATATAGCTGTGTAAAAGATAAGCCTGCGCCTGTGGTTATGCTACCATCATCCCCGCTACCGGTTATTCCTGTGCCAACACCACCTCCGCCTTCTACATCGCAAAAGAAATGGCTCGCTTTGGGTGATTCTTATACAATCGGGCAGGGAGTATCGCCCGCAGAACGTTACCCGGTACAAACCAGGGACTGGCTTATTGCCAACGGGCTAACGGACATGTCCGATCCGCAGATCATTGCGACCACGGGATGGACAACCATCAACCTACAGAATGCTATAGCAAGCGAGAACCCGGCCGGCCCTTATGATGTGGTGAGTTTATTGATAGGTGTGAACGATCAATACCAGGGCTATTCCGTTGCCGGTTATGAAGATAGGTTCAGGCAATTGCTTCAAAAATGTATTTCGCTTGCGAACAACTTACCCTTTCATGTTTTTGTCTTGTCGATACCAGATTATAGCGTCACGCCATTTGCCTCTGGTTTTAATGTTGATAAAATAAGCAAAGAGATTGATGTCTTTAATGAAATTAATAATAGGGTCGCTCTTTCCTATAATGTACAATACCTGGATATAACGCCATCGACGAGAGAGGCTAAAAACAATCCTGCGCTGGTCGCCGGGGATGGTTTGCATCCGTCGGAGCTGGAATATAAAAAATGGGCTGAACGATTAGGTCCATTGATAAAAACTGTATTACAATAGATCCTCGAATAGTTATTACAAGGAACTATTTATTGGTCATTTCAACTACACCCGTCCAGTCTTCCGGAACTCCTTTTTGCAGGTAACGGGTAGCATTGGTCAGAAAGAATTCAGCCGTAAGATCCCCGGGATCTGATGCGGTTATAGTTTGAAATGTTTTTATGGCGGATGAAAAGGACCTGTTCAGGTAATGGTTCATTCCTTCGTTGAACAAAGCCAGTGTTTTTTCTTTTATCTGTATTTCTTCATCGATGCCTCCACTAAAACATTCATGCAGGCCCACCGGCTCCTTCTTCCCCTTTACCTGCACTTTTCCGAGGTATCGTAAATTGAATTGTTGTTGATCCTGTATTTGGAGCAGTGTGGCGTCGCTTAATAGAATGCCTGCTTTATAATATTTGGTAAGACTTTCAATTCTTGATGCGGTGTTGACGGTGTCTGAGATCGTAGTGGCATCTAACCTTTCCTTATCACCCGTAATACCCATGATCAACGAACCTGTATGCATACCGATACCGATCTGTATCGGTGAAAGTCCTTTTAAGCTTCTTGTAATATTAAGGCCATGAATATTTTTTCTCATTTCAATGGCGGCTGCCAATGCATCAGTGGCACTGCCGGGAAAGAGCGCCATGATCGCGTCACCAAGGTATTGATTGATAAAGCCATTATGCCGCCTGATAATAGGTCCCAGGGTTTCATTGTAAGCACAAACGAATTGAAATGTTTCTTCCGGTGTCATTCGCTCCGACAGCGAAGTATAATCACGGATATCGGTAAAAAGAACGGTTACCACTTTTTCTACCTGGTCGCCCAGTCTTACATCGGTGATTACATCATGCCCCAATGAACCAATGAATTCGTAAGGAACAAACTTGGCCGTGATCTCATAAATACGACGCATGGCTTCTTCTTTTTCCCTTGCTTCGCGGATATTCTTTTCATAGAGCAGCGAACTTTCAATAGCGGACGAGGATTGAAGGGCCAGCGTAGTTAAAAACTTCAGGTCAGAAGCCGCATAGCGCATCGGTTCATGGCTTGCCATGATGATGGCGCCCATTACCCGGTGCTTTACTTTCAATGCAGCGTATATCAACGATTGTACATGCGCACCAATAATACCGGCATCCCGCAATGTCGCGAGGTCACTCATAATATCAGATTGACCGCTTAACCCGATCTTCAGCATCAGCGCAGCATTCGAACTTATTTTTTCTCTATTGAATAATTCATCACCAGCAGAAGCGGGCACCTGCAATTGCTTACTGGCCTCATCCCATAATACCACCAGCCCACTGTTTGACTTGATCAGGTGCATCGCCTCTTCCAGTGTGATCTGTGCAATGGCAGTTGGTTCTATAGCCTGGGCAAGTTTATCCGAGAAATTAAACACCATGTTTACTTCCTGGTACAATGCCAAAACCTCACTGCCTAATTTCTTTTTCTCCATATCTTTTTGCGCCAGCAATGAAAGAAGAGAAGCAATACATGCCGCGTTTTCATCACCTTTTACCCAGCCCAGTATTTCCTCATCCAGCAGTATGGGGTGACGGTAACTGATCAATGCGGTACTATTTCCGGCTAAAAATTTTTCCTGCTCGTCTTCAATAAGGACTTCCGCTTTCAATTGCTCAATCAATGATAGCAGCAACGCCGTATTGGCGTTTTTTTTCCCGATGATATTTTTAAGACTTAGTTTGGCCATAAGATTTTATACTGATCATCAAAGTCCCAATACTTCCCTGGCTTTTCGTAGTATCACTTCGGGATCAAATGGCTTGGTCATATAAACGTCGGCGC
>JANOCH010000404.1:0-2733 GCA_031412015.1 Chitinophagaceae bacterium | reverse complement strand
ATAGACTCTACCGGCGAGGTAAAAGATTTTATTATAGAAAAACAGGATGGCATCTGGAGCACTATTGGAATGGAAGCAGATGCCCGGCGAAGGCATTTATGGGTGGTCAGTTCCCAGGCAAAAGAAGTATTACCCTTACTTGATCCGGATAGCCTGCAATGGCGGTCGGCCATTTATCAATACAACATCGAGACAGGCACTTTAATTGATTCCTGCCTGTTGCCACTGAAGAACGCTTTTCTGAATGATCTTACTGTTGCTCCAAACGGAGATGTGTATGTAACGGAATCAATGCAGGGCGGCATCTATTATTTAAAAGCGGGAAGTGATAGCCTTGAACTTTTTCTTACTCCTGCACCTTATACCTTCCCCAATGGTATATACTTCTCCGATCAACCCGGTCAGCTATTCGTTAGTACGTCGGAAGGTGTATTGAAAATTGATATAAGCAAGAGCCGGTACGATCTCTTGAAAACGGTCGATTCCGTCAATGCAAAAGATATCGACGGGCTGACCTACGATCACGGAAGTATTATTGGTCATCAAAGCACCAAAGTGGTAAGGTTTGTACTTAATGATAAACAGGACAGCATCGTTCACTCGATGATATTAGATACAGGTCCTGATTTTGATAGCTCCACCACCGGCGAAATTGAAAATGATCAATACTATTTTATCGTGAACTCACAGATCCGTAGCGGCATTGATTTTAAAAAACAGGCTATAAAACCATTGGATAGTTTGGAAAAGATCATTATCCGAAAGATCCAGTTATAAATAAATCACATAATGACCAGGAATATCACCGTTGCATTTTTTGTAATCATCGTTATCCTTTGTAGCTGTAATACCGGTGAAAATTTTGATAATGAAAAAGAAACCCAGGTGATCACCGCCTTACTTCAGCAGGAGCGAAAGGCCCATTTCGAAAAGAACGTAGATCTTTTCCTCTCTGAATTCGCCGACAGTATGCTTTCCGTTAATAAAGGAAAAGTATCGGTAACCACGCTGGAAGAGAATAAGGAACGTATTGGAAAATATTTCGGCAGTGTTGAGTTTATCAAATGGGATGATTTGTCGGAGCCAATCATCCGGTTTTCAGATGATGCTTCACTGGCATATGCCATCATTCAAAAACAGGTGATCCTTTCTTATCAGGATAGTTTGGGAAAAAAGCTGCTGGATACCACCCATTTCGCCTGGGCTTCTGTCTATCGAAAACAAAAAGACGAATGGAAAGTAGAATGTAATGTGACAACTAATAAGTGAATGGTAGATAATTGTATGTTGAAATTAAAAAGCCTCCCAGGAATACTGGGAAGCTTTTTAATGAGTTCGTCGCTAATTCGCACTACCAACTTTTACAATTCTGTAAATAGCAATACCACGACGCCCGGTTGTTTCTAATTTATTTATCATACCCAATCCCTTGGTCGGGATCACTGTCTTTGGGTCCCATTTAGGCATTAATGCATCCTGAAGAGTTTTGTAAAGATCGTAAGAGACTGTTGTAAATTTAATATTATCTCCCATCGGAGCCAGAACTTTTGCATTTCCCCAACCAAGTTGGGGTGTCTGGTTATTATCCATTGCTTTTTTAATAAATGGGGACCAATACTTGTTTTCCAATCCGATGAGACTATCAGCATAATCAGTATTGTGATACACCATAACCACGTAATTAAAGTCTTTAGCCGGATCCGCTTTTGCATCCTGCGCCCAGCCTTCATCATGCAGAAAGAATGAGCTTGTTCTGGTGCTCATAGAGTAGGTTTCCATCTGATCCATCTTTGCTCCGGCAATGCTTTCTGCATTGGCCCATACTTCGCCTGATGAATCAATATTCGGGAAGGTATTGATGAATAAAAAATTTGATGAGTTAGGCATATCATAGCCACCTATTTTTTCGAGCAGTGCCCAGAAGGTCATCTTTTTATCCTTTATTCCCTGATCTTTTACTTTGCCCCAGTAAGTTGTTTCACGCTTAATGAATTCATCGATCTTGTCACCCGGTACACGGAGATATTCGTAAACGGTGATCTGTGCAATAGATTGTACCTGCATACCCGCAATGAAAACCATGGCAAACAGGCCGGGTAACAATTTTTTAAGTGACATGTTTTTTTGTTCCATTTTATTGATTTTGTGGTTAATTAAACGATAATACCTAATAAAAAAATAAACAATATTTATTTAGAACTAATGTCGGGCCGGTAAAAAAGAAGTTCAGACCATATGCTTTCAACACAAGTTTTGAGCATGTCAAAATAATCGTCCCAGGAATCTTCACCATTGGTGGCTTCATACCGTTCTTTCATTGGCTTACGAAAGCCTGTTGCTCTTTCCTTCAGCCCCTGTTTGTAACGGGTAACCAATGCATACTGATTAGGACCGGAAGAACTGGATTGATATACGGCTACAGATTCACCAGCAGCTTCCCATACCTTCTTAAATTTTTCAATACCATCACGCAGTTCAGGCCCAAATCCCGGCTTCTGAAATAAATGCACAATATTTATCTTATCTGAATAATCCGTCAGTTGACGGTACTGAGTTCCTCCTGGAAAATTGAAAAGGAATTAGATCCTCTGTCGGTAAGATAAATGGCGATGGATTTGTTCCAGTCATTATTATGTTCTGTACCCAGGTTGCCACGGGTATCGATCTGGTCCCATGAATTGGGTCCTTCCGTAATATGGTACCCTCCAAAATCGGGGCCCGATTGAATTTCAA
>JANOCH010000403.1:0-1961 GCA_031412015.1 Chitinophagaceae bacterium | reverse complement strand
TAAAATCGAAATTGATGCACTCACAAAAATTATCCAGCCAGATGCGGATATACTTTCTGCCATTAATAACTTCCGGGTAAAACAGCTTGCTTTGTTCCTGCCAGATCCGCTTTCCATTCTCCGCCACTGAATTAAAAAATTTCACCTTTTCTATCGGGCAATTTGTATTGAAAGGAATGGGAACCCTCACCAGTACCGGGGAGTCAAGCTTACAGGGATTTAACCGGTTGCCGCAGATGATGAGCACGGAAGATAATATCTCACCATTCGTAGTATTGTTGAATAAGTTGTTTTGCCGCATTTCCATCGTGTTACTGATCAGTTGAAAATCCATTCCCGATCCGTTTTCAAAATTAGCGAGCATATAATCCGGCGTGCTGCCCGGTTTATATGTAATGATAAAACCATTATCCAGCGTTTTGGTCACTGGTATCATCGGATCTACCCGGGGTTTCAATTGGACTTTCGCAAACTGGTAACCGATGATCTCCGTCCGCCGGTTCAAAGCCCGTCCGCCATCAGAACCATTCGTTGCTCTCGGCATTGATTCGCCAAAATACTGTGAAGCCAATGCATTAGCGGGTATTTTTTTGGAGATTAAATATTCATACACTTCCCCGGATCTTTTCTTCGACAGATCGAGGTTGTAGTCTTCGCCGTCGGTTTCATCTGTAAAGCCATTGATAGATATCCGGTCCCATCCGCGAAGTGTAAAGCTGTCAAGCTTTTGCTTGTCTGTTTTTGAAATACTAAACTGATCCGTCTCATAAAAGAGAACCAGTGTATCCGTTTTTTGTCCGTAAGAAAGTGTTGTGCAAAAGGAAATGAGGAGGAGGTGCAGTGGTTTGTACATGGTTTACCGTTTTGCGGTAAACGCTGATTACGGGAAATTATAATGAAAAGTTTTCTTAAAATTGATTACACGGGTTGATCACCTGATGCCGCAAGCTAATTATTTACCGGGTGTCCATTGCTCTTGTTTTATGAAGTGCTCCCATGGCGTCATAAATTTTACTGTAATGATCGTGCAGGTCGAAACCGATCAACTGAAGGTAACGTAGCATCTCCATCAGGTCAGCGAACATGGCACGGATCAGGCCATATTTTTGTACTACCAATTGCTTTCTTTTCGCGGGGGTTTGTAGCTTGATTGCCCGGGCCTCAAGGGCAAACCACTTGCTATACCTGGCGGAAAGTCTTTTATCAATGAGCCTGATCCTTTTAAAGTCAGCGGGTTTGAGGCTGTTCCTGAGTTCCTCAAACTTAACTACCATAAGATAGCCGCCACCGGTCTCACTACTTTTCTTTCGTGCGTAGAGCTCTTTCGATCTGCCCTCAAACATCAAGCTATGATCTTTATTGACCAGGTCGTCCTGCTTGCACACCTTTAGCAATTCTGATTCTATGGTATTGATGAGATTGATCAGCGAGGATAATGCCTGCCCTGCACTTATCTCAGGTTTCTTTAAATAGGCTATCTGCTCCTTAAGGTCATCGAGTATTTTCCTGTACAGGGTGTCACGTCTTTTCTTATCGGCGTAATCCTTTTCGACCGACTTATTTCCCGATGGTATGTATTGTGTTGGGTTCAGCCACTTTATTTTTTGCGTTTTACAGGGCGACATGATAATCGGAAAAACGACGAATTTTTTGATAGTCGCTGTGAAGAATTTACGAACCTCCACTCTGTTGATGTACTTTGACCTGATAAAATTTTTGCTAATTAAAAGAATAGCAACCTGGGAATTGAGAATATTATTATGGATCTTTTCATTCCAGGCGTCACCTGTTACAATATCCGTGTCGTACCAGAATTTAACCTTCCCTTTGAGCTTATTTTTTAGATAATCAATAAGCTCGCCTTTTTCCAGGTAAGCGCTGTCGAGATGACTGTAGCTTACGAAAACCTGTATCATAGTTTTGATTTAAGCAACGCAAACAGGGTACATCGTCTTCATTTC
>JANOCH010000402.1:0-14363 GCA_031412015.1 Chitinophagaceae bacterium | reverse complement strand
AGCTGGATAAATGTACACGGTCAATACCGGCCCGAATATCTCTTCACACATCGTCACATATTTCGGGTCTTTTGCTTCTATCACGGTCGGCTGAATAAAATATCCCTCTTTTTTATCACATTTGCCACCAACCCATATCTCCGCTTTTTTATCCTTCTTCGCATTATCTATATAAGCCTTGATCTTGTCAAAACTTTTTTCATCGATCACGGCATTAACGAAATTGGAAAAGTCTTCGACCGTTCCCATTTTAAAACTCTTTACACCGGCGATCAATCTTTTTTTAACCTCTTCGGCGATATTGGAAGGAATATAAGCCCTCGACGCTGCTGAACATTTTTGTCCCTGGAACTCGAATGCGCCCCGTAATAGCGCCGTCGCGACTACATCAGGATCGGCAGACTTGTGAGCCAACACAAAATCCTTTCCACCCGTTTCACCAACAATGCGTGGATATGATTTATACATCGACATGTTCTTGCCGATGGTTTCCCACATATTATTAAACACTCCTGTAGAACCCGTAAAGTGTACGCCTGCAAAATTCTTATGATTGAAACATACTTTGCCCAATGTTGGTCCGTCTACATAGATAAGATTGATAACACCGTCAGGTAATCCAGCTTCCTTTAATATCCTCATCGTCATTTGCGCGGAATATACTTGTGTGTTCGCGGGCTTCCATACCACCACATTACCACACATAGCTGCGGAAGTGGGCAGATTGCCACCAATCGCAGTAAAGTTGAAAGGCGTAACGGCCAACACGAATCCTTCCAGCGGACGGTACTCCATGCGGTTGTGCATACCCGGACTACTGATAGGTTGTTGCTTATATATTTCCGATAAAAAATGAACATTGAAACGTAAGAAATCAATCAGTTCGCAAGCCGAATCTATTTCCGCCTGGTAGGCATTCTTGCTTTGTCCCAGCATCGTTGTCCCATTCATATAAGAACGATACTTAGTGGCCATCAGGTCGGCGGCTTTTAAAAATATGCCCGCCCGGTTTTCCCAACTGGTATTAGCCCAACTTTCTTTAGCGGCCAAAGCTGCATCAATAGCTTGCTGAATATGCTTCTGATCACCGGTGTGAAAATAGCCCAATACATGTTTTATTTCATGTGGTGGACGCAGGGCCAGTTTTTTGTTGGTTCTTACTTCCTTGCTACCAATATACATGGGCACATCTATCTCTTCACTTTTTAATTTTTTTAAGGTAGCCTTTAGTATTTCTCTTTCTTTTGAACCCGGAGCATAGTTTAGCACAGGTTCGTTAGCCGGCATGGGATATGAAAAAGTTCCTATACTCATAATTAAAACCTCCAAACCATTCGCCACTCGCGGATGGCTTATTTCGTGATTGAATGTGATTGTATTATTTGTAAGACCAATTGTTGGCCATTGAAATTTTTTTCCTTAGATGATCACCACTACTTTCTTGCAAAAAAACCTTTAGGAAGTTTGTGATTCTTTCTCGCTCATCAGATACGCTTTAATAAAGCCGTCTAAATCTCCATCCATCACCGGTTGCACATTTCCCACTTCATAATCGGTGCGGTGGTCTTTGATCATTTTATATGGATGAAAAACATAAGATCTTATCTGGCTTCCCCACTCTATCTTCTTCTTATTACTATTCACTGAATCCTTTAATTCATTGCGCTTACGCAATTCCAATTCATATAACCGGCTTCGCAGCATTTCCATCGCCCGTTCCCTGTTGCCCAACTGCGACCTGTCCTGTTGACAAACCACGACTATACCTGTCGGGATGTGAGTCAACTGAACTTTTGTTTCCACTTTATTTACGTTCTGTCCACCGGCGCCACCACTGCGTGATGTTTCCATTTTTACATCCGCAGGTTTTATTTCAATGTTAATGGAATCATCTACCAGCGGGTAAACAAAGACGGATACGAAAGAAGTATGTCGCCTCGCATTGCTGTCAAAAGGAGAAATTCGAACCAGGCGATGTACACCGCTCTCAGCTTTCAAGAAACCATAAGCAAAGGGTCCATCAAACTGTAAAGTGGCGGTTTTAATACCTGCACCATCGCCCCATTGCCAGTCGAGTTCTGTTACGGTCCAGCCCTGCTTCTCGCCATACATACGGTACATACGGGCCAGCATTTCCGCCCAGTCCTGGCTTTCGGTACCGCCGGCGCCTGAATTGATCTGCAAGACAGCATTCAATTCATCTTCCGGCTCATTTAAAGTGCCTTTGAATTCAGCTTCTTCTACCAGGTCAAATGCTTTTTGGTAAGCGTCTTTAGTTTCCTCTTCGGTAGCATCACCAGATTTCCAAAAATCCATCAGCACGGCAAAATCTTCCACAGCCATTTCAGCTGTTTCGAAGAGTTTTACCCAATACTCGTTAACCTTAGCGTTTTTAAGAATTTCGGTAGCCCGCTTATTGTCATCCCAAAAGCCGGGGCTTAGCGAGAGCTGTTTGTCTTCTTCAATTTTATATCGTCGGTTCTCGACGTCAAAGAAACCTCCTTATCCCGACCAAGCGGGACCGCAGATCCTGTAATTTTTCTGTTGTCATGGGTGCAAATGTAAGGGAAGTTTGTGGTTTATCGGTGTAACCTTAGGCGACCGTCCTCCAAGCCATTTTAATGCCATCTGATTTTTTGTAATTTTAATTCATGAGCAAAAAGGACATCCATAAAATAAAAACATCCATCCACGAAAAAGTGGAACAACTTAAAGATGAAACCCTCCTGCAGATGGTGGAAGAAGCCGTAACATCTTATGGCAATACTCCATCAAAAGATGTAATTGACGAATAGACTCCCGAACAACACCAAAGGCTCCATGAATAGGTAAAACCGGCTGACAATGGTCAAACCATTCCGAACGAAGAGGTAAAATAAAAAGCGAAGGAATGGCTCTCAACATAGTTTAAAAATTACCCGCCTATTGTGTATCTTTATTAAAAGCATAATAAATGACAGTCAGTGCTAAAGAGTTAAATACTTACATTAAACAATTGACGGCTGGAGAAAAAAAGCAACTGACTCTTGAATTAAAGAAGCAATTACTTTTAGCCGAAGCTCAACGGCTCTCTTCCTTTAAACCCCGAAGGCCTATTCCAGTTCAGGAAATAGTAAAAGAGATACGCATTGTTAGAAAAAAAAGGAATGCCCCTTAGGATTGTTATTGATACTAACTATATGGGTCAGCTATTTTATTAATAGCCGTGCAGATTATCTTATTGCGTGGATAATTGATCATAGCGTGGAAGTCTATACCTCTGCGGAACTGGCTGGTGAAATAGAAGAAGTGCTGGCCCGCCCAAAATTCAAAAAACAATTCCCATATTCTATTAGAGATTTTATTCGTCTTCATCACCAGGCATGCACAAATCTAAAAGTCATTCGTCAGTATAATCTTGCTCCAGATCCCGATGACAATTTCTTGTTTGACCTGTGCAAAAAAGCAAATGTTGATTTTCTTGTAACATCGGATAAAAAATTATTGAGTTATTCGCCTGCTTTCCAGTTGGAAATAATAACTTTTACTGAATTAAGAAGCAAAGTTTAATGATATTACTTTAACAATACCTGCCTTTAGAATTAGTTTTCAATATTCTGTTACCATATGCATTGTATTATTTTATACGAATATTTTCTATTCATTCTAAAGTCAAAAAAAGATGAAAATCAAAAATACTCTTTCATAATACTCAATAGCGGACAATACCCTTGAACGGAGTGCAATGGAAGCCGGGAATAGTACGAAAGTTGCCAACATAAAATACTTATTCAGCAAAACTTTCTTTTAAAGTCGGAGACGACACATCATCCACCCACATTTTTTCATACTCCTCTTTCCAGGAATGTTTCCATCGTTTGTGACTCCATAAATAAAGATCGGGCTGGAGTTGAATATTTTTTTCGAGATGCCGGACGTATTGCCGGATCAATTCTCCTTCGGGTAATGACTTTGGATTTTCACACAACAGGAAATAATCGAAATGATAGTGGCCTCTTTTTTTGCGGGTAGTGGTCATCATCACCACAGGTATACCCTGGCCTCGGGCATATTTCTCAGGACCTTTAACAAAACCGGCAGGTTTGTTTAGAAAATTTAACCAGTAGGCATTGTCAGGATCTACCGGGCGTTGATCGGCGCCAAGCGCCAGCAGGTATTGCTTTTTCCGCCAGGGAATAATGGCACGGGCCATATCCAAACTCGGCAATAAGGGATTTCCCCAACGACCTCTTACATATAACACCAGCCGGTTCATGATCTTATTATTCTGGGGAAGGTAAACTGTTAAAAATGTATAGGGCTGGTTAATGCCCGCATGTAGCGTCATCAATTCCCAGTTAAAAAAATGCCCGAGGTTTACCTGTACCGCTTTACCCGTAGCATGCAATTGATGGAAGACCTCGAAATTACCCGTGATACGTTTATTCATCCACTGCTTGCTGATGGAAAGCAGTTTTAAGGTCTCGGTCCAGTTGTCGGTGAAATTTCGATAGAACTTTTTAGCAATACTTATTCTTTCGGCTTCTGTTTTATCCGGAAAGGCCTGCAATAAATTGGCCATTACAACTTCTTTCCGATAAGCAAAAACATAATACAGGAAGAACGCGACGAGGTCAGAAAGCCAATACAGGACCCGCATGGGTAGTAAGGAAAAGATATAAAGCAAGCCGAAAATTACCCGGTACATTTATTTAAAATTCAGACGCAATATAATTCTTATAACATTTTATAAGTTCAAAGAGCCTACCTTTCTTTAACAAAACGCCGTTATGCCTGACCGAAAAATCGTACTCACAGTATTCATCTTTGTTTCAAATCTTATCTCGGCTCAAACAAGACCCAATATTATTTATATCATGGCGGATGACATGGGCTATGCGGACCTTAGTTGTTATGGACGCAAAGATTACCAAACACCAAACCTGGATAAACTGGCCTCGCAGGGTTTGAAATTTATCAATGCCTATGGGGGAGCTCCTCTTTGTACACCGACCCGCACTTCATTTATGACGGGTCGTTATCCTGCCCGTACGCCGGTTGGCCTGATGGAACCACTTGCAGGTTCTAAAGACAGCGCTATAGGCTTAACACCGGATCAAACTTCTCTTCCCGCATTGATAAAGAAAAGTGGCTATGAAACTTTTTTGGTTGGGAAGTGTCATTTAGGTTTCTTACCGTCCTTCAGTCCCAACAAAAATGGGTTTGATGAATTCTTTGGTTATCATGGCGGGGGGCTTGATTATATTTCGCATACGGATCCGAATGGGCATAATGACCTTTACGAAAATGAAGAGCCCGTTTCCAAAGATGGTTATATGACTGATCTTATTATGGAAAAAGCCGTGGATGTTTTAAAACGAAAACATAACAAGCCGTTTTTTCTCAACCTCATGTTTAGTGCTCCGCACTGGCCATGGCAAAAACCGGGCGACAAAATATATCCCACTACTATAAAAAACTGGGTAGAAGGTGGATCACCGGAAACATTTGCCGCTATGATGAAAAGTATGGACGATGCTGTGGGAACCATTTTAAAAACGCTGGATGAAATGAAATTATCATCCAATACCATCGTGATCTTTACAAGCGATAATGGTGGTGAACGATTTTCAGATATGGGTGTGTACAGCGGACGTAAGCCGATTCTAAAAGAGGGAGGTATCAAAGTGCCTGCATTTATCCGCTGGCCGGGAAAAATACCCGCCAACGCTGTTACAACGCAGGCGGCGATCACCATGGACTGGACGGCAACGATACTGTCGCTGGCAAAAACAAAAGCCGACCCCAAATTTCCTTTAGATGGAATTGATCTTATGCCGGTTTGCACCGGGGAAAAGAAAAACATTGAACGGGTTTTTTACTGGAGAGTATTCCAGCGCAACCAACAAAATGCCATGCGTAATGGCAACTGGAAATATTTAAAAGATGAAAAAGGTGAATACCTGTTTGATCTGTCAAATGATGATGCTGAACAAAACGATCTGAAAGAAGTACAGAAAGAAGTCTTTGAACGTTTGAAACAGCAATACAGCGAATGGGAAAAATCAGTATTGAAACCGGTTGCGTTGATGAGATAACATATAGCAGTAGTTCTCCCAGTTTCGGAACAAAATGAATTTAAGTTATACTTTTCGTGGGGGATACTGAAGACGATCTTAATCCGGGAACAAGGTTTTATCCAGGTTGGGAATGATACGCAAAGCGTTTTTGTAATATATCTTTTTTAGAATTTCATCGGGCAGACCCATACCATACATGGCCCAGAAAGCATGATACTTTTTATGATAAGGAAAATATTCGTCTTCTGTTTCCAACACCCGGAAATAAGTCGCGTATTCTTCCGGCACCCAACTATCTTTACCAAATAAGATCCTGTCCTGGTATTTGGTAAAAAATTGTTTAGCAGCCCTTGGTTGTCTTCCCAATTCTGCTATTACCGCGCCAAACTCAACCACCACATTTGGCATTTCATCCAGCAACTGGCTGAGCTTTTGGAGATCATTGGGATACCAACCAAAATGAGCGGCTATAAATGTGGTATTTCTATGTTTTTTGAATAAACGATGCTGCTCTTCGATCAGTGTTTCCCAGGGAGCAGGGTTTACAGCATCTCTTTTACGATTAGGGTGTGTTGACAATTCAAGCCAGCGTTCATTGTTGGCATCCATCGGGTCCCAGAACGATTTAGGATCCGCGGTATGGATCAATACCGGAATTTTTAATTCACCTGCTTTTTTCCATACCGGATCAAGCCGGGCATCATCAACAGTTACTCTTTTTCCGCTGATATCATTTACAGAAAATCCAAGGCTCTTATATATCTTCAATCCGTTGGCGCCATTCTTTACATCCTCTTCCAATTGCCTGGCGGCTTGCTCTCCCCATCCATCCTCGCCTACTTTTTTAAAATCAACGTTGGCGAATACGATAAATCGTTTGGGATAATGTTCCCGGATATTAGCCACTGACCTCTTTATTAAATCGCCGCTTTGACCACTAAGGTTTACCATCACTTTCATATTAAGCTTATCCATTTCTTTGATCAGGGTACCAAGATCCATATCCGGCATACGAAACTGGTGATTGTGTACATCAATAAAAGGAAATTTGGCTTTCGCCACTTTGTGTTCGGGCACCACTAAACTGGAAGGCGGATTGTAAGATTCAAAATCCATCTTGCCGTTTGTCTGACCGTATGCTTTAAGGGCAACTATCGTTAAAAAGGAAAGGAAATATTTTTTCATATTACCGATTAAAAATAAGCTTACAAGATAATAGAAATGACGGGAATAAACCTGCCGGTTATGCAATTTTCACTTTTTAATCTGCTAGTGGCTTTTATTCAATTCAAATCTTTCCGGTTCTTGACTCCCATTCTTTTACAATTCATCGAACGATTATCGCAATTCGCACCCTTTTGTATGATCAGGAACTAATACAAAGATGATTTTTACAGCCGAAACCTGTCTGATAGTAACAATGGAGCGGAAAGCTGTTTCTTAATTTTCATTAACAGACTATGCCATTCATCATTTAGCGCAACAGGCTTCATAATCAAAAAATAGTTTCGCTGTTTAGAAACCGTAAACCATTAAACCTTTCACCATGAAAAATTGGGTCCTATTATTTGCTCTTACCTTACTATTCGCTTCCTGCCACAAAGAAAAACAGGAATGTCCGGGTTCTTCAGAAAAAACATTTGCCATTACCGGTTTTACAAAAGTCAATGCCGGTGATGCACACCAGGTCACTATCACCAAAGGAAATGAATTCAGCATCAGGGCCAATGGCTGCACGAGTGATCTCAATGATCTTCAGTTAACGCTTGACGCCAATCATATACTGGATATCAAATACAGGAATCACAAACAAAACCGGTACCGCATTGATTTTACGATCACGATGCCACAGCTTATTGCCGTTAGCTTATCGGGCGCTGCAATAGGAAACGTCAGCGGTTTCGGTGGACAAAATACAGTGATAAGAACAATTTTGTCAGGTGCTTCTGAGTGCACGGTGGCAGGAACCGGCATCAATGCCTCACTGGATATTTCCGGCGCATCAAAATTGGTGATATCCGGCACTACAGAAAGCTTGTACGGATCTGTGTCCGGCGCCTCTCAGTTGGAAGCATATAACGTTGCCGCCACAGAAGTGGATATTGATGTATCGGGAAGCTCGAAGGCCTATGTGCGTCCGTTGGAGATTTTCTTTGCGGCAGCGAGCGGCAACAGCCGTATCTACTATAAAGGTAACCCGGTCACTAAACACTTTGAGACCAGTGGCAATGGACAGATCATACAAGAATAAATGCCTATGAACCATATAAAACCGGGGTTTAAATTTTATCTTTCTCTGGTAAATTTTAAACCCCGATGTTTTTTAAACGATTTGATCCGGCGAAGGAGTTGAAGAATCTTATTGAGTGTTACTGGATCATTGAAGACGATGACGACGTTCCTCAACAACAAAAGATCATCCCTGACGGGTTCGTTGAGATCATCTTTCACTACCGGAGTCCTTATCGTATTAACCTGGGAGGTCGTTGGGAAGAGCAATCGCTCAGCCTGCTTGCCGGACAGATACGCAAACATTTCTTTTTAGAAAATACCGGTGCTTCAGGCATCATCGGGATTAAAGTAAAACCCACGGCTCTTACACACCTCTTTGGACTTACCATGCACCAGTTCACTGATCGTGTCGTGGACATCCATTCAGTTCCGGAACTACAATCACTTTTGATACAGGAACAATTAAGAGTTGCTGCGGATCATGAGAAGCGTATCGCTCTTTTAGATGACCTGTTTAAAAAAATACTCACCGAAAAAAAATATACCCCGGCCGCCGCGGATCAGGCGATCGAATTGATCTTTTCAAATCACGGCATGATACCAGTTTCTGACATTACTCACCAAATAGGTATGGGTGAAAGACAGTTGGAAAATTTTTTTAAAAAATATGTTGGCTTGTCTCCTAAATTCTTCATGCGCATCATCCGCTTCAATTATATTTTCAAGCTGGTGCAGGAAAATAACCAAAGTTGGAGCGGACTGGCTTATGAAGCCTCCTATTTTGATCAATCGCATTTTATCCGCAACTTCAGGGACTTTAGCGGCGAAAATCCAACGGAATACGCTTTCGATGAAAAGAATATGGCCAATTTCTTTCTTCAAAAGAAATAATCGCTGCATTTCGGTTTTGTACAATACGGTTTGTCCAAAGGCCTTTACATTTACTTTACAAATTACATCATATATGAAAAAGGCGTTATTGCTGGTAGCGATTTTGTTCAGCATTGAAGCGGCTCACTCCCAATCGTCTCCTCAAAAAATCACCGATGATTTTAAAAAACTGGATTGGCTCGAAGGCACATGGATCAGATTAAACACGAAACCCGGTCGTACGGCGCATGAAAGCTGGCAAAAGATCTCAACGACTGAGTGGAAAGGCTTAGGCGTGATTATGAAAGGAACTGATACCGCTTTTGTAGAAAAATTAAAGATTATCATAAACGCGGAGTATATATATTATGTGGCAGACATCGCAGAAAACAAAGAGCCGGTTTATTTTAAATTGACGGTTATTACAGACAATGGTTTTGTCTGTGAAAACCCCCAACACGATTTCCCCAAGACAATCGCTTATCAAAAAGACGGCAACAAAATAAAAGCTACTATCTCCGGCGATGGTAAATCCATTGATTATTTATTTGAAAAGAAATAGATGCTAATTTAACTTTATACAAACCGGGTCAAATACATTAAAACAAAAAGCCTGAAAGGCTGAAATTATTATAGAAATCGACCAGGCCCCGGAGCAATAAACTCCGAAGGGGTGGAATTCCAACCCTTCGGGGTTTTCCGAAAAACAGTCATCCCTTTATAATAATTTCATTCCTTCGGGATTACCATGTGGATATTTTAAAGGTGTTTGCCTTTGACTTCAAAGACCTCTTCGCAGGTTCCTCAACGGCTTCGTATTTTTGGATCATGGTCACTACCGAAGCAATCAATATATTCCGGCAAAATATTCAACGTTTTGTCTTATTTACCGAAGAGGACTGGAACCTGATCGTGCCTCATCTCACAGAAAAAAAAATAAAGAAAAATCAACTTTTTGCACAGGAAGGTAAAAGGGCAAAGGAAATTGCTTTTGTACTGGAAGGCAACCTTCGCCAGTTTTATACTAAGGATGGAGAAGAAAAAACAACTTATTTCTATTTTGAGAACCATTTGATGAGTTCTTATATGAGTTGCATCACCGGGCAGCCATCTCAATTAAGTATCGAGGCATTGACAGATTCCCGTTTGCTGGTTTTTACCTATCCGATATTGCAATCGCTATACAGCCAAAGTCAGCAATGGGAAAAATTCGGAAGACTGATTGCCGAATATATTGCCATTGGCCTGGAAGAAAGGATGGTTGGCTTGCTGATGCTTAGCCCTGAAGAACGTTATCATCAACTCCTGCAAAGCAATAAGCAAAAAATACTGTAGCGCATACCACAACATTATATAGCTAACTATCTAGGCATTACCGCTGTCAGTCTTAGCCGTATCCGTAACCGGCAACTTAAAAAATAGCTACCCCTGTTTTCTTATCTTATGTTAACGTTCCGGGCTTTCCGTTTATATCATCTTTGTGTTTTAAAATAACGAACATGAAGTATATAGTAAAATTTGAAGAACTGGCTCAAACCGTTCTGGGCATCGGCGTCCTTTCGTTTCTACCTTTCCAGTTTAGCTGGTGGCTGTGGATCATCCTTTTTCTTTCACCGGATATCTCCATATTAGGGTATGCGATCGGCAAAAAAACTGGCGGATTTTTTTACAATATTTTTCATCATAAGGGAATGGCCATTGCAATTGCCATAACAGGTTTTTTGTTGAAAAACGATATAACAGTATTGACAGGCACTCTCCTTTTTGCCCATGCTTCCTTCGACAGGATATGGGGATATGGTTTGAAATACATGGATGATTTCAAACATACTCACCTTGGATGGATAAAATGATATTCTCCATACATTATTTTTGTAATCTAATTTGAATCTCCCAGCGGTTGCTGAGGATGCAGGGTTAAGTATATGGCAACAAAAAAATCCCGACGTTCTCCGTGTACCCGGCGTGTTATTTTCAAATTGATACATCACCCAATATTTCTTTTTTTGCCATACGAAGAACTTTTTCGGAACTTCATTGTTCCTAGTGGTCAATACTAAAATCTACAACCATGAAATTGCGACAAATCTTTTACGCCGGGTTGATATCATCGGCAGTATCTTTTTCTTCCTGCAACAACGAGGATAAAAAAACTGAGCCGGAAATAAAAGAAACTGAAATGAAAGAACCTAAACTTAAAGAAGAAAATGTGTCCTATACTGGAGATGGTATTACCATGAACGGATACATAGTTTATGATGAGAATAAAGAAGGAGCAAGACCAGCGGTGCTTGTTATTCACGAATGGTGGGGATTAAATGACTATGCGAAGAGTCGTGCACGGCAGTTGGCGGAATTAGGTTATATCGCCATGGCGGTCGATATGTATGGAAATGGAAAAACCGCTGATAATCCTGATTCGGCCGGCAAATATGCTATGCCCTTCTATAAAAATCCTCAAATGATGAAGACAAGGTTTGATGCGGCACTGGAAAAATTGAAAACCTATGCACAAACAGACGCAAGCAAGGTGGCCGTTATGGGTTATTGTTTTGGCGGTGCACAATCATTGAACCTGGCAAGAATGGGAGAAGATTTGAAAGGCGCTGTAAGCTTTCATGGCAACCTGATCGGTGTTCCACTGGATAAAAGCAAGCTGAAAGCTGATATATTGGTTTGTCATGGCGCTGCTGACCCCTTTGTACCACAGGAAGAAGCTGATAAATTCAAACAACAAATGGACTCCGCCGGGGCAAAATATACATTCAAAGCGTATGAAGGAGCTACACATGCCTTCACCAATCCTGATGCCACAGCAATGGGGGAGAAATTCAAAATGCCTATTAAATACAATGCTGCCGCCGACTCAGCATCGTGGAACGAAATGAAAGAATTTTTCGGACAAATATTTCAATAAACTACAGGTATCATTTCAGGCAACCGGGAACTTTTATTCAGTTCCCGGTTTTTCATTAATTTCAGTATCACTAAAATTATCATCATGGTACTTATTGTAGTAGGAATTATCGTACTGATCGCTATCTGGGTGATGAGTCTGTACAATAACCTGGTCAAACTCCGAAACCGTCGGCAAAACGCATTTGCAGATATTGATGTGCAATTGCGTCAGCGGCATGACCTGGTTCCACAATTGGTAGAAACCGTAAAAGGATATGCTACCCATGAAAAAGATCTGCTGGTCAGAATTACAGAAGCCAGGACCGCTGCCATGGCTGCCACTACTATTGATGATAAGATCAAAGCAGAACAACACCTAACTTCAGCACTACAGGGATTAAAAGTACAGGTAGAAGCTTATCCTGATCTGAAAGCCAACCAGAATTTTCTGCAATTGCAGGAAGAACTCAGCGATATTGAAAACAAGCTTGCCGCTTCCCGTAGATTTTTCAATGGCGCTACTACAGAATACAACAATGCGGTGGAATCATTTCCCGGCAACCTTATCGCCAGGAATTTTGGTTTTCAAAGAGAAGTATTCTTTGACCTCGGTGAAGACAATCGCCGGCAAATGGAACAGCCCCCAAAGATTCAATTTTAAAGCCCCAATACCCGCCGGTTGGCGGGGTATAAAAAGATGCAATACATTGGACTGGCCAGCCAGATAAGAAAGAATAATTCAAATTCTGTTTTACTGCTTATCGCTTTCCCGGCGCTTTTGCTGGCGATGTGTTATGCCATTCTCTTCTTTTCACTGGAACAGGATATCGACCAGGTAAACCAGTATTTCATACAGATCATTCCTTTTGTATTAGCGGGAGTAGCCATTTGGTTCCTTATCGCCTGGGCCGGTCACAATGTATTTATTAAATTATCTACCGGCGCCAAATCGCTGGAACGTAAAGAAAATAAAAGGGTGTATAACCTGTTGGAAAATATCTGCATTTCACAGGGAATGAGAATGCCAAAGCTGAATATCATCCAAGATGATTCGCTGAATGCTTTTGCCAGCGGCATCAACGATAGGTCTTACGCTATTTCTCTTTCCAGTGGTATTATTAATAAACTGGATGATGATGAACTGGAAGGAGTATTGGCTCACGAGCTCTCACATATACGAAATCGTGATGTTCGTTTGCTGATCATTTCTATCATATTCGTCGGTATTTTTTCTTTTATCGCGGAAATGGCCTTTCGTGGTATCCGCTTCGCTGGTGGTCGTAAAAGTGATAAGGACGGAAAGGGAAGCGGAGCGATCATTCTTATTGTAATTGCGATAACAGCGGTCGCTTATCTCATATCCATCCTCTTACGATTTGGTATAAGCCGCAAACGGGAATACCTGGCCGATGCCGGCGCCGCCGAAATAACAAAGAAACCGTATGCGTTGGCATCAGCCCTCCGCAAAATATCCGGCGACCCGATGATTGAAGCCGTTGAAAGCCGCGATGTAGCGCAATTATTTATTGATAATCCCAAACCATCCGTTCATAAATCAGCTTCCTGGGATAATTTGTTTGCAACACATCCGCCGATCGACAAAAGAATCGCTTTGTTGGAACAATTTGTTTAAGAATCACGCCAATGAAAAATGGATCGCTTGTTAGCGACCCATTCCCAACTTTGTAGTTGTAGGTTATTCTTACAGTTTTATAAATTTTTGTTTGATCTCGCTACCATCTTTTTTACCGGACAGAATATACATGCCGGGACGCAGGCTACTGACATCAATTTTTTGAGCTTTTGAACTAATGACCAACTGCATTACTACCAGTCCCTGTAAATTCGTTACCCTCAGTGTCTTTCCTAACCAGCGAATATCATATGCGAGATCCAGAGTCATTTCGGTGGAGGCAGGGTTGGGATACAATTGCGGGTGAAACCAAGTCGGAATTTGTTCCGGGATTGGAATCTCATTGATCAATGGTGGAAGTAACCCGTAAGAGGAAAGTATTGACTTTCTTCCGCCGCCTGTCTCAAATGTCGCTCTCATCCTTTCCTTTTGCCCTTCGGTAAAAAGATTTGTACAGGCATCAAGCGTAAGGTCCATATAGTTCATATACATATCCCCATTGGCGTTGGTACCACAGGTTGACGCACGGATACCAGAAGGACAGCCTGATGTAAAAGTATTCTGTGTTGGAGTATCGTCGATCATATCATTTCCGCAATAAGCATCTCCCCATATATGTCTTAGTCCCATCCAGTGACCTGCTTCATGAACAGCCGTTTTACCCATTTCAT
>JANOCH010000401.1:0-8688 GCA_031412015.1 Chitinophagaceae bacterium | reverse complement strand
TGCCGCTAACTGGAATTCGTTACCGGAAAAGGTGGCGTTACATTTTGACCTGAAGGGTAACCCTGACTGTTATGGCGATAAAACTGAATTATTAGTAGTCGTAGCCGTACTCAGTTTAATGACCGTTGGAATTTATTTCCTGTTATCTACTATTTATAAGATCGATCCCAAAAGATACGCTGCAGAAAATAAGGATCGTCTTCAGCGCATGGGTTTCGCCGTTGGTATTTTTATGTCAGCATTATGCTGTGTCATTATATACAGCACCATAAAAGGAAGTATTGAATTTGGACTGCGTTATATTTTTGCCGGCGTGGGCCTATTGTTTAGCCTTATTGGCAATTATATGCACAATATGAAACCCAATTATTTTGCCGGTCTGCGTGTGCCCTGGACTTTGAACAATGAAGAAAACTGGCGAAAGACACATTTAATGGCCGGTAAGCTATGGTTTGCAGCCGGATTACTCATAGCTATTTTATGTCTGTTATTGCCGGACGCAATTTCGCTGATCATTTTTTTCATATTAACCGCGGTATTGATCGTTATACCAGTTGTATATTCCTACCGGCTGTATAAAAAAAATAAGGAGGCTGAAAATAAAACACCGGCTTAGCTGCAGAAAATTAGATAGCCGGGCTGCCGGGTCCGGGCTTCAAAGATCGATCTTCAAACCATTCGGCTTT
Source organism: Chitinophagaceae bacterium (assembly GCA_031412015.1). Taxonomy (GTDB): domain Bacteria; phylum Bacteroidota; class Bacteroidia; order Chitinophagales; family Chitinophagaceae; genus Terrimonas_B. The sequence continues at coordinate 8,002 of JANOCH010000401.1, read as the reverse complement.
GTATCTTTAAAGCATGAACTACCTGGCCCATGCCTGCCTTTCTTTTAACGACCCGGAGATATTGGTAGGTAATATGATCAGTGATTTTGTAAAAGGGAAAAAGAAATTTGAGTATCCATCAGGTATCCAGGCGGGGATCAACCTCCACCGTACTATTGACACATTCACCGACGAGCATCCTGCCACGAAAGAAGCTAAAGAATATTTTCGCTCACATTACAGGTTATACAGCGGAGCCTTTATTGATGTAGTGTATGATCATTTCTTAGCCACGGACCTTACAGAATTTTCTGACCCTTCCCTTCTCGGTTTTTCTGAGCAGGTTTATGCCGTTTTGGAAGAAAATAAGCAATGGCTTCCCGAAAGATTTGCCGGCATGTTTCCCTTTATGAAATCGCAGAACTGGCTATACAATTACCGGACGCTCTGGGGTACGGAAAGAAGTTTTGGCGGCCTGGTCCGCCGTTCGGCCTACCTGGATGAAAGTGAAACCGCCAGCAAACTGTTCAATGAGCACTACCAACCATTACGGTCCTGTTATCGTCAATTCTGGCAGGAAGTAAAACCATTCGCTCAAAACCAATATGAGCTGATAAAAGAAGCAGGAAATCCATAAAAGGCTTTTCTCCAAAATGCTATTCTCTTATTTTTGCAAATACTTTTTTTCTATGATAAAAAATATCGCCTCCTTTGCCCTGGTATTGCTCATAACTTGTACCGCCATGGCCCAATCCCCTTTACCTGCTGTAGATAAATCGCCGATGGACATGTGTTACTACCCTGTGCGTTTTCCGAATTTAAAAGCCCAGGACAAATTGACCGAACCGCTGGCCGCCAGAGTTATATATAGTCGTCCAAAGAAAGAAGGGAGGCCGGTGTTTGGAGGATTGGTTGAATATGGGAAACTGTGGCGCTTGGGAGCTAATGAAGCTACCGAGATAGAATTCTATAAACCTGCGGTAATAGGAGGAAAAAAAATACCAAAAGGACGATATACCATCTATGCTATCGTTAATGAAAAATCCTGGACTTTTATTATCAATAAAGAAACGGACATCTGGGGGTCTTTCAAGTACAGCCAGGCCAAAGATGTAGTGCGCACAGACGTTCCTGTTAAGGCATTGACCGAACCCGTGGAATCTCTTACGATGGTGTTTGAAAAAGAGAATCAAAATATTAACCTGGTCATTGCCTGGGAAAATGTCAAATGTGCTTTGCCTGTTGCCTTCTAAGAAATGAAATATGAATAAAGTGAAACAACATATTCCCTTGCTATTAATACTGGTTCTTTTAGGTTTTGCCTGTGAGCAAAAGACCAAAGTAGACCCGGTTGCTGAAAAAATCACATCGCCGGATACCAGTAACAAACAACAGCCGGAAATAACGGTCAATCCCTTTTCTCCGGTTGATGTTTCGCCAATGGATATGAGTTATTTCCCGGTGGACTATCCCAAAATAAAAATGGCCAATGCCAATATTCCTCCCCCGGTAGCCAGGCTGATTTATAGTCGGCCTCATTTGCAAAGAAGAGCGCTGTTCAATGGAGTATTGAAATACGAGGAACCCTGGAGGCTGGGAGCCAATGAAGCTTCTGAAATAAATTTTTATAAAACAGTGACCATCCAGGGAAAAAAAATTCCGCCTGGTCGTTATATCATTTATGGCATTCCTCACCCGGATAAGTGGACGATCATCCTAAATTCTAATATTGACAGCTGGGGATTAAAGCAGGATGCCAGTAAAGATGCGGGAAGATTTGAGATACCCATAACCAACAACGATATTTCGCTGGAATATTTTACCATGGTCTTTGAAAAAACAGACAGAGGCGCCGACTTGGTAATTGCCTGGGCCGATATAATTGCCAGGTTGCCGATCCGATTCTAAGGATGCGGTTAATTTAAGGGTAAAGCAGTGATCCATTATTTTACTTTTTCTTCGTTCAAATGGCTTTAATGCGTTTAAACGAAACTTTCTACAGCACTGCTGATAATTTTCGATATTTACAAAATGTGTGGCATTGCCGGTATCATACAGGCTGATACGAACCAGTATAGCATCCATCATTTGAAAAAAATGACAGATGCCCTGATCCATCGCGGGCCGGATGGCGACGGTTTATGGCGGAATGACAATGGGCGTGTTCAACTGGGTCATCGTCGTCTTTCTATCATTGATTTGAGTAAAGCGGCCGCTCAACCCATGCATTTTGTACCATCCTCTTCTAAAAGATGGGCGGAAGGAAACCACTACACCATTATTCACAATGGTGAGATATATAATTACATTGAGATCAGGCAAGAGTTGGAAAAAGAAGGTTACTCTTTTCATACCCAATCCGACACTGAAGTTATCCTGGCCGCTTATGATTTTTGGTATGATGAATGCGTTGAACATTTTGATGGCATGTTTGCCTTTGCTATCTGGGATGAAAAGGAGCAGGAATTATTCGCTGCCAGGGACCGGTTTGGAGAAAAACCATTTTTTTATCACTGCAATAAGAAGCAATTTGTTTTTGCTTCGGAAATGAAAGCCTTGTGGGCGGCCGGCATAGAAAGGAAAGCCAACCTTCAAATGCTGTTTAACTACATAACTATTGGTTATGTTGACAATCCGGAACGACCTGAAGAAACTTTTTTTGAGAACATATTCAAATTGCCGCCCGCTTCAAGACTTTTCTATAAACCATCTTCAGGAGAGCTCGCCATCGAAAAGTATTGGGAGATTGATACAAATGCCCGAAACAAAAAGATCTCCGATGCAGAAGCGATTGAACGATTCCTTTCTCTTTTTACTACTTCTATAAAAAGAAGGTTGAGAAGTGACGTATCTATTGGTACATCGCTGAGCGGGGGATTAGATAGTTCATCTATCGTAGCTGCGGTAGCACCCCTGGTTACCGGCCATTCAACCTTCTCTACGTTCACCGCCAGCTTTCCGGGGTTTGAAAAAGACGAACTTCCGTTTTCAGGGATGATCGCTAAACTATTCAGCTTACCGCAACATATATGTACTGTTGCCGGACAGGACCTGGTGAATAATTGGGAAAAATTTTTATACCACCAGGAGGAACCCGTTGGTTCATCCAGCGCCTTTGCTCAATTCAAAGTGTTTGAGCTGGCAAAGCAACATCATGTCACCGTTTTGCTGGATGGACAAGGCGCCGATGAAACACTGGCCGGTTATCACAAATACTATAAATGGCACTGGCAGGAGCTGTTTCAAAAGCGAAAATTGATGCGAAGTGGAGAGATTGCGGCTGCGAGGAAAATAGGGATTGAAGAAAAATTTGGCTTCAAAAATATCATTGCCTCGCTGTTACCCGATCTTGCTTCGGTCATACTCGAACATCAATATCTTGCTTATGCGTTGCAACAGGAAGACCTCAGCCAGGAATTTGTAAAGCTGCAAAGTAAGGAAGCCTATTATACCACGCCTGCCTTAAATGATCTTAACGGTTTGTTGCACTTCAATACCTGCGTTCACGGTTTGGAAGAATTGCTGCGTTATGCCGACAGAAATTCGATGGCACATGGCCGGGAAGTTCGTTTACCTTTTTTAAGTCACGAACTCGTGGAATTTTTGTTTGCCCTTCCTGCGCACTTTAAAATAAGAGAAGGTTGGACCAAATGGCTATTACGCCAAACAATGAAACAACAATTACCCGAAGAAATTGTATGGAGAAAAGATAAAGTTGGTTTTGAACCTCCGCAAAAAAAATGGATGCAAGATCCGGTGTTGCAGGAAATGGTACAGGAAGCCAGGAAACACCTGGTAATGGAAAAAATATTAAAACCGGACGTCCTCGCAAAACCCTTAGAACCTGCTGCCGCTTACGAAGCCAATACGAAAGACTGGAGATATTTAGCCGCCGCGGCGATTATACGTAAATAAAAAAATGCCCTATAGAAACAGGACATTTTAAAGCATAGTGCTCTGCTAAACACCAAAAGATTTATTTGTCAGCTCTTTTATATTTATCTGTTTGTTGTGTGTTGCCGTAGACATCTGTCTTAACAATATACCAGTTATTTTCATCTTTGATGTTTATTACGAAACTTACCTCGTCTTCAGATGAGCTTTCTGTAACTCCAGTTATTTGTTTATTGCCATATTTTTTCTTCAATTTGGCGACGATATTCGGCAATAGCTCTTTTTCGCTGTAGTAACGTATAGTTCTTAACAATCTTCCGTCTTCGGCGTATTGGGCTCTTACCTGCATCTTTTCTACTTCAAAATTCGCTTGCGTATAATCTTCGTATTGATGCCAGGTTACATTTTGCGCCGCTGTGAATGTTTGTTTAAATGCTTCCAGCACTTTTTCATTTACATCGGAAGGGGCAGGCGCGGCTACTGCGACAAAGCCTGTCAGCAGGAAAGCCAGGTAGATTATTCTTTTCATGATTAGGTGATTTTGATTATTAATTGAAATCTTTCATAAATCTACCAGAGCATAAAAGCAAACACAAGCGATTATCCATTACTGGTAAGGGTGTATGCTATTCCCAGAGTATGCAGTAAATCATAAAACCAGCTGAAACATTTCAATTATAAACCGAAAAAGAGGTTTATGGGTATGAAACATGATTTATTGTTTTCAAATCGCCGCCTTAACTAATTGTTAAAGGAATTTCGCGGAGGATGAATGGTAAACAGTATTTGAAATACTCCTTTATTTATTATTCCTCATCTTTGCAATCATTTAAATGCAATAACTTATTATAGAAAATAATATGAAGCCAGCTACAAAATTCATTCATGCAGGTGCGGAGCCCGATCCTTCCACAGGTGCTATCATGACACCGATATATCAAACCTCTACTTATGTACAAGAAGCACCTGGAAAGAATAAAGGCTTTGAGTATGCCCGGAGTCAAAACCCAACCCGTAAAGCGTTGGAAGAGGCATTAGCGATCATTGAAAACGGCCAATTCGGTTTGGCGTTCAGTAGTGGAGTAGCGGCGACAGATGCTGTTATCAAACTATTGGAACCGGGTGATGAAGTGATCGCTGCCAGCGATATGTATGGGGGCACGTATCGTTTATTCACCAAGATTTTTGAGAAGTTTGGTATTAAATTCCTGTATATCGACACTACAAATACCAGCAACATCAAAAGCATTGTTTCGAAAAAAACAAAATTGATCTGGCTGGAAACACCGACTAACCCGCTGATGAATATTACAGATATCGCAGCGGTTTCAGTAATGGCCAAAGAAGCCGGAGCCTGGTTATGTGTCGATAATACGTTTGCCTCCCCCTATTTACAAAACCCGCTGGATCTTGGCGCCGATATCGTCATGCACTCTTCTACCAAGTACCTCGGCGGCCATAGCGATGTGATACAGGGAGCATTGGTAATGAATGATGCAGGACTAAGGGAGAAATTATATTTTATTCAGAAAAGCTGCGGTGCCGTACCTGGTCCTATGGATTGTTTTTTGATGCTGCGGGGTATAAAAACGCTGCATGTAAGAATGAAACAGCATTGTGAGAATGGAAAGATCATTGCTGAATGGCTACGTAAGCATCCCAAAGTAAGCAAAGTATACTGGCCGGGTTTCACGGATCATCCAGGTTATGCAGTTGCAAAAAAGCAAATGAGGGATTTTGGCGGCATGATCAGTTTTGAATTGAAGGATGATAGCCCTGAAGAAACAAAGCGGGTTCTTTCCTCTACAAAACTATTTGCACTCGCAGAGAGTCTGGGTGGTGTTGAATCGTTGATCAATCATCCTGCATCCATGACCCATGCGTCTATACCTAAGGAGGAACGTATGAAGAATGGGTTAAAAGACTCTTTGATCAGGCTGAGCGTGGGTATTGAAGATGTTGAAGATCTGTTAGAAGACCTTGAAAAAGCCATTGGCTAATTAAAAAATTGGGGCATTTCTTCCACGTTTGTAAATAGTGATTCAACTGTTTCGGAACGGCGTATTGATAAACAGGGGATTAACTTTTAGTTGAAGCCTTGGCATTGTATCTGCAAAGTATGGTTGTACAAATTTGGACAGTATTTTATCATTTTTAAATTTACCAACTATGCTTTACCTCATTGCTGTAATCCTGATAATAGGCTGGATCCTTGGATTTTTTGTGTTTTCCGCCGGTGGACTTATTCATGTTCTTTTGGTTATTGCTATTATTGCGATAATACTGAGACTGATCCGCGGTGACAGGGCACTCTGACAAGGCCGTATCTTTGGTGCATGAATAAAACAGGTCTGAAAGAATTTTTGGATAAAAAGGTTGATGAATATAATCAACCTTTTTTTATTCAGGATGACCCTATCAGTATTCCACATCGCTTTACAAAAAAACAGGATATTGAGATCGCCGGTTTTTTTGCGGCCGTGCTCGCCTGGGGCAACCGTAAAAGTATTATCAACTCCTGCGACCGGTTGCTTGGCTGGATGGACAATGCCCCTTACGATTTCATCATGAACTTTAAGGAAGAAGATCTTATCCCTTTCATGAATTTTGTACACCGTACTTTTAATCCCACCGACCTCTTTCATTTTTTTGATGTGCTAAAATATCACTATCGGTTTTTAGGAAATCAATCTTTTGAAACAGCTTTCAGCCAGTGGATACAACCTGGGTATCAAACTGTAGAGAACGCATTGAATGGATTTTACCATTATTTCTTTTCAAAAGAGATAGATGAGGACTATCCTTGCAGAACGATGAAGCATATCGCGGCACCTTTTAAGAAATCAGCCTGTAAAAGATTGAACATGTACCTCCGGTGGATGGTGCGCCATGACAACAAGGGAGTTGATTTTGGTATCTGGAAAAATATCTCTCCCTCGCAGCTTGTTTGCCCGATCGATCTGCATGTAGCAAGAGTAGCGAACCGGTTTAACTTGCTTCATCGCAAACAAACAGATTGGTTGGCGGCGATTGAGCTAACTGAATACCTGCGTACGTTGGATGAGGATGACCCCGTGAAATATGATTTTGCCTTATTTGGGCTTGGCGTAATTGATAAATTTTAAATAACCATGGGATATCCTGTCAATAACATAGTAGCCGGTATCAATCATTCGCTGGGCCTTGAACTAAAGGAAAGCATTTCCATGGACGAATTGCGGAACCTGCTTTCGGGGCATATCCATCAACTAATCAACAACAATTTTAATAAACTGGTTAGTATTCTTTATCGGGTTGATGTAAGCGAAGTAAAATTGAGGCAGTTATTACTTGATAATCCGGCGGAGGACGCCGGTAAGATAATAGCTGACCTTATTATTGATCGTCAACTGCAAAAGATTAAAAGCCGTCGGGAAAGTGGAAACGATCCTGATATTCCCGAAGACGATAAGTGGTAGATTGTTTGATCCATTTTAGGACGATGCGTTTTATATCGAAAATACCATTGAACAACGGGTGAAAATAGTATTGATGAAGAGTAAAAATGGAGAGGCAGGATTTCCCAGTTTAGATTTACTTTCATGCTTAAAATACAAATCTTCATGAGATATTTTGTTACCTGTGTTATTGTTTTGTTGCATGTATTGTCAGTTCCTGCACAACATCATAAATATATACCTCCTTCCGATCCGCTGGTTCAGCAAAGTATTGGCAAATGGCAGGATATGAAGTTCGGCCTGTTCATGCATTGGGGTACGTATAGTCAATGGGGTATTGTTGAAAGCTGGAGTATTTGCCCGGAAGATGAAGGGTGGACACAACGCAGGGGTCCTTTCTCTAAAAATTATACAGACTATGTTAAAGCGTATGAAAACCTGCAGATAACTTTCAATCCGGTAAAATTTGCTCCCGGGAAATGGGTGGATGCTGCCAAAGCCGCCGGCATGAAATACATGATATTTACTACCAAACATCACGACGGGTTCAGCATGTTTGATACAAAAGAGACGGAGTATAAAATTACCAGTAGCAAAACACCATTTTCAACTAGCACCCGAAGTAACATAACCAAAGAGATCTTTGATGCTTTTCGGAAAGAAGGATTTTCTATCGGGGCTTATTTTTCCAA
>JANOCH010000400.1:0-3059 GCA_031412015.1 Chitinophagaceae bacterium | reverse complement strand
AGGGGGATTAATATGACAAGAAGAATTAATCCATCCATACAAGTGGTTTTGGTGAAGAATACCTGCGTTGGTTCGTAATAGTCAATTGAACCGGTTAAACAGGATAAACGGATGAAACCGCTTCGGTCATTTTTTCAACTCTAAATATACCGGACAATGATCAGAATGTTTTATATCGGGGAAAATATCAGCGTCCTTTAGTGTGGGTTTTAAGTTTTCAGTAACATTAATATAGTCAATACGCCATCCCTTATTCTGTAATCGTACGGTAGGAAAACGCTGGCTCCACCAGCTATAACGATGAGCCTCAGGATGAAACTCACGGAAGCTGTCGATCCATCCGTTCTCAAAAAATTTTGTCATCCATTCTCTTTCCTCCGGCAAAAAACCGGATGACTTTTTATTGCCTTTCGGATCATGGATATCGATCTCCTTATGGGCAATATTATAGTCGCCGCACAAAATAAGCTTTGGGTATTTTTTTCTCAAGCCCGTGAGATAGGCATGAAATTCATCCAGCCATACATATTTAAAACTTTGTCTTTCATCCCCGCTGGTGCCGGAAGGGAAGTAGGCGTTGATCAAACGGATGTCGCCAAAATCAAGTTGCAGCACTCTTCCTTCATCATCACTCACTTTATGGCCGGTACCATATTCCGCATGATCCGGTTTTATTTTGGTGAAAACCGCTACACCGCTGTATCCTTTTTTCTGCGCACTGAACCAGTAATCATGGTAGCCTAAGTCATTGAATAATGTATGGTCTACGTTTTCTTTTACCGCTTTTGTTTCCTGTATGCAGATCACATCAGCGGGGTTTGTCTTCAGCCAATCCAATAAACCTTTATTGATAGCGGCACGTATTCCGTTTACATTGTAGGAGATGATTCGCATATTTTGTCAGATTCAGGCTAGTGGACGGAGGGTTTTATTTTTTTACACTCTTGCCCTATTGTAGCCGGTTGTTTTTTTAATCGTTAAATTGAAAGGCAATTTACAGTTTACTATGAAAGTAACAACAAAACATACAGAAGGACCGATCATTCCGCCGAAAGAGCATATTTACCTGCAAGGACCGAAAAGCAGGGGGTATGAATTAAAGTTTGCCTGGAATGTATTTACACAGTTTATAAAAGGATTCCGCACCCTCCATTTTGTGGGTCCCTGCATTACAGTATTTGGCTCTGCCAGGTACAAAGACGATCATCCCTATTATTTACAAGCCGTTGAATTTGGAAAGCGGATCGCCCAATCAGGCTTTACTACCATGACGGGCGGAGGCCCCGGCATAATGGAAGCTGCTAACAAGGGAGCATTTGAAAACGGTGGACAATCGGTGGGCTGTAATATCCAATTGCCTTTTGAGCAAAAAGCTAATCCTTACCTGCATACTTCTATTACGTTCGAACATTTTTTCGTCCGCAAGACTTTGCTGATCAAATATTCCTATGCTTTTATTATAATGCCGGGGGGATTTGGAACCATGGATGAATTTTTTGAAACGCTTACCCTGGTACAAACTAAAACACTGACACAGTTTCCCATTGTATTATTTGGTAAGGAGTATTATAAGGAGTTAATGGAAGCCATGAATGACATGGCCGTCAAAGGGACCATATCAAAAGAGGATATGAACCTTGTATTGATGACAGATGATATCAGTGAAGCGATGGAACACATCCGGCATTATATCACCACTAATTATAAAGTAAAGCCAAGAAAAAGAATTTGGGCCTTTTTTGAAAAAAGATGAGGTGCAGAAAACTTTGAGCTTCTATCCGCTCATGTAGTGTCCTTAAATTAAATACTGCTGCCGAAATGTGATAAGAAGGTTTTTAATGTAGGTTTGTTCCTATTTAACTTTTTTACTATGAGCGGAGTTGACATATTGGGCTATTCAGCCGGCGCCATCACTTCAATGACTTTTTTGCCGCAGGTGATCAAAACCTGGAAAGAAAGGTCGGCCCGTGATATTTCTCTGATGATGTTTTTAATTGCTGCGGTCAATGAAATCATGTGGATCATATATGGAATTTTGAAAAATGATTGGGTTATTATTTTAACCAATGCGGTTGTTTTGGTGATGTCGTTGACAATGATCTATCTTAAATTTAAATACAAATAGCCTCAACAGAATTGATACTCAAAAATTTTTCATCCTATATAAAATTAAAACCGGTACTGGCTGTCGGTTTTTTGTTTTGCTGCTCCAGTTTATTGTTTGGTATTTGGGTGGCTTCCATCCCCGGTATAAAAGAAAGATTAGGGCTTACGGATGGTACGCTTGGGCTCTCCTTATTGCTTTCGCCACTTGGCGCTTTGACGGGAGTGGCGCTGTCAACCCGTTTATTCAGTAAAATACCTGTTGGCTGGTGGATGCTGGGTGGCTATATGATGAATGGCCTGATCATGATAGCATTGATAAATGCCTCAAGCCTGGTCATGCTCTGGTGCTGCATGTATTTATTTGGGCTGGTCAGTTTTTTAAATAGCGTATCCTCGAATACAACCGTCAACAGGCTGGAAAAAATATACCAACGAAAACTGATGAGCACTAGTCATGCATTATATAGCATCGGTGGCGGTGTCAGTGCGGGCCTTGCGGCCATTTTCTTTGGATTGAATATCCCATCCGGCATGCAGGTGGTTATCATTACAGCTACCATTTGGTGTATTCTGCTACTGAACAGCAAACATCTCCTGGCTCATAAGAACATCATTCATGGCAGTTCCGGGCTAAAGCTACCATCGCTTAGTATTCTCAGCATTTCTTTTTTGTGCATGGTGATATTTATGGCGGAAGGATGCGTAGCCGACTGGAGTGCTATTTATCTTAAAGAGTCTATGCACGGAGCCCCTGAGTTGATAAGCCTTGGCTACGCCGGTTTTGCAGTCGCTATGACCATTGGCCGTCTTAATGGCGATGAACTCACCACTAAAAGGGGAAGTAAAGAGGTAGTGATAACAGGTTGCCTGCTTGCCGCTATTGGTTTTTCACTGGTGGTATTAGCCACATCGGTCGTTGTAGCTATTGCGGGTTACGTACTGGTGGGCTTTGG
>JANOCH010000399.1:0-1995 GCA_031412015.1 Chitinophagaceae bacterium | reverse complement strand
TTTTTCAAACCCGGCAACCTGGGATATCCGGTGTTTCAAACAAAGTATGCGAAAGTGGGTGTTTATATTTGTTATGATCGCCATTTCCCCGATGGTGCCCGGTGCCTCGGATTAAATGGCGCAGAGATCGTTTATAATCCCTCCGCTACGGTCGCAGGGCTATCACAATATTTATGGAAGCTGGAGCAACCGGCTCACGCGGCAGCCAATGGTTATTTTATGGGCTGCATCAACCGGGTGGGTATTGAAAAACCCTGGAACCTTGGTAAGTTTTATGGCTCTTCTTATTTCGTCGATCCCAGAGGACAAATTTTCGCACAGGCCAGTGAAGATAAAGACGAATTATTGGTAGCCGATTTTGATCTTGATATGATAGAAGAAGTAAGAGCTACCTGGCAATTTTTCAGGGACAGAAGACCGGAGACTTACGGGAAACTGGTTGAACTGTAGCCCCCATCCCCTAAAGGGTTGTTTCGAAATGGTATTAAAATTTGAATATGTCAATTAGCAACAACAGGTTAACCAAAGAACAATACGATCAGAACTTCGCCGACATTCACCCGCCGTTTGAAAATAAAACAGCGGCGCAGGTGGATGCCAATCGCTGCCTGTTTTGCTATGATGCTCCCTGTACCAAAAGTTGCCCTACCAGTATTGATATTCCCAAATTCATAAAACAGATCACGACCGATAATGTAAAAGGTTCAGCGTATACCATTTTTTCTTCCAATATCATGGGGGCGGGTTGTTCCAAAGTTTGCCCGGTGGAAAAATTATGCGAAGGCGCCTGTGTTTATAATTTACTGGAAGAAGCCCCGATCCCCATCGCCAAACTGCAACGCTACTCCACGGAAAAAGCGATGGAAAATAACTGGCAGTTATTTGAAAGAAAAACGTCGGTTGGAAAAAAAGTAGCAATCATCGGAGCAGGGCCAGCGGGGTTAAGTTGTGCGCATTCGTTGAGCCGTGAAGGAATCGATGTAACGATCTATGAAAAAGAAAGTAAAGGCGGCGGATTGATGACTTATGGTATTGCTGCCTATAAAGTAACACCGCAGTTTTGTGAAGATGAAGTAAACTATATCACTTCTATCGGTGGCATTGACATCAAGTACAATCATGAATTAGGTAAAGATGTCTCATTGACAGAGCTGCAAAAAAATTATGATGCCGTTTATATCGGTATGGGAGTCGGCGTAGCGAGGCAATTAGATATTCCTGGAGAAGATCTGGAAGGTGTTGCCGATGCGATCAGTTTTATTTATGATATTAGAGACAAAGGATATTCATCGGTTCCTGTCGGTGATAACGTGGCTGTAATCGGTATGGGTATGACGGCCATTGATGCTGCGACACAAGCAAAACGACTGGGAGCAAAAAATGTAACCCTTGTTTACCGGAGAACAGAAGCAGAAAAACCCTGTACGGATGTGGAACTGGATATTGCAAAGCTGGATGGCTGTGAGATCATCTGGCTGGCAGCGCCAAAAGAAGTAAAAGGTGAAAACGGTAAAGTAAAAGAATTGGTTTGCAGTGTCATGACATTGGGCGAGCCGGATGCAAGCGGCCGTCGTTCGCCTGTTGATACCGGTGATACGTTTACACTTAATGTAGATATGGTGATCAAGGCTGCGGGCCAGGTTCCTTTTGAAGGACAGGTAAACGACAGTAAGCTCGATAACAAAAATGGCAAACTGACCATTGATAAAAATTGTTCGACCAGTATCAAAGGAGTTTTTGCGGGTGGGGATTGTGTCAATGGAGGAAAGGAAGTAGTGGATGCGGTGCAGGCAGGAAAAGACGGAGCGAAAGCGATACTTAGATATCTCGAAATTCTGAATTATGAATTATGAATGTTGAGTATTGATCGGAACGATGAACGGATTGCGACGCAACAGTTGATGCCATGAAAAACTATAGCTGGTATCCAGGTAATATTCATAATTCTTAAGTCATAACTCATAATTCAACTACATGGCAGATATATCATCCAAC
>JANOCH010000398.1:0-2782 GCA_031412015.1 Chitinophagaceae bacterium | reverse complement strand
TGCAATAAATTTTTGTACGTATAGCGATAGCGAAAAAACAATCGTTGCGGGCTGCCCAGGTATTTAGTACCTGTCGTTGACTTATTAAACCCTGTGGCTTCTTCCAACACTTGTGTAAGACGCAAAAGCAAACTATGATCGCCATCATTAAACCGGTTTGCAAAATCATCTCTGAAGGATACCGGCGAAGCGATAATTATGAATGGCAATAATTTTCGCAACGTACTGACATCCCATGTAGGTATGGCTTGCAGCTCAAACACATTAATAAACTTGCCGAATAATCTCCTGTAGGAAATCAAATTGGCTATTTGCAGATCTGTCAATAGTCGCAATTCTCGCAGCTCACTTGCTTCAGCAATGTTCAGGTTAATTGGATTTCGTCTATACTGTTCCAATTGCTGCAGGAATGAATCATCTTCCGTCTCGGCCTGGTCTACATCGGTGAGATTTTCTAATTGCTGCTCGGTTGCCGGCGGAATATCCTGGCTAAAACAAGTAAAAAGTAAAAAGTGAGTAGTGAATAATATGATGAAAAATTTTCTCACTCTTCTTTGGCATTAAAATTAAACAGCAATAATACTCCCGGTGTAAACCCCAATTGAGGATGATACGCAGAAGTAACATCTACGCGGAATGACTTTAGCGTTAAGCCAATACCCAACCACGCTGTAGACGTATTGGCAGACATACCGGCTCTCGCCAATAATCGTGAAAGAAATTTATACTGAAGACCTGCGTTTACATTTACCGGCTGATCCTCTTCTTTAATGATTTCGGCGCTGACAAAGAATTTCTCAGATGCTTCATAACCTAGTCCAAAAGTATAAACGGAAGCTAGTTTCTCCTGCTGATCTTTTCCAAATTTTCCACCTACCGGATTATTGACATGAACACCAGCATGCAACTTATCGGTTACGTGTAACACGGTACCTATTTCAAAGCTAACAGCCGCATCATTGCCATATCCGGCAATCCTAATTCCGTTGTAGTTGAATTGCGCCCCGATATCAACTTTTTTTCCCAATTTTCTCGCATAGGCGAGACCAAGCTGCGATTCATTGTAATCGCTGAACCCATAATAGCCCGCCTTTACCCCAAAATTTCCTGATTTTGTCGGCAATCCTATTGCAGCAGAATAATTATTTAACTCATTCAAAAGAAATCGCCTTTCGCCAAAAACACCTGCCGAGGCATTTTTTAACTGGGCAAGGGAAGCCTGGTTGGAGGTAAAGGAAAAAACATCTGTATTTGCCAGGCTGTAGGCGCCGAGACCTGTGTAGGTGGCCAGGATCGGTCTTCGTAAATGCTGGCTGCTGGCGGTGATCCAGGCCAATGAAATAATCAAAGGCAGGCCTAATAATCTTCTTCTCAATCGGCTAAGTTTTGGTGTTCGTAAGGTAATAAAATAATATTACATCCTTATGACCCTGTAACAGCTATGAACAAGGTTTTTATTTACTATGACAGCGGGTTCGGATACAAACTTTATGTAGGTTTGCGCCATGCAAATTTTAGACGGGAAAAAAGCGGCACAAGCCATAAAAGACGACCTCAGAATTGATGTAGCTCAACGGTCAAACGAAGGAAAAAAAGTGCCCCACCTTGCTGCCATACTGGTAGGCAACAATGGAGCCAGCGAAACCTATGTTGCAGCTAAAGTGAAAGCCTGCGAAGAAACGGGTTTCAAATCCACATTGATCCGTTTTGAAGCGGATATATCGGAAAACAAGTTGCTGGAAAAAATTGAAGAGTTAAATACCGATCCCGATATAGACGGCATATTGGTTCAACTGCCCTTACCAAAACATATCTCCGATGAAAATGTGATCAATACAATCAATCCCGACAAGGACGTCGATGGCTTTCACCCTGTAAGTATCGGAAGAATGGTACAGGGATTACCAACCTTTGTTCCGGCTACTCCCTATGGTATCATGTTGCTATTGCAACATTATAAAATTGAAACGAAGGGAAAACATGCCATCGTAATTGGAAGGAGCAACATTGTGGGCCGACCCATGAGTATTTTATTAAGTGGCAATAGTAATCCCGGAAACTGTACCGTTACTATCTGTCATTCACAAACAAAAAATCTGAAAGAAATTTGCTTGCAGGGAGATATCATAGTTGCCGCATTGGGACAACCGGGATTTGTAAAAGCGGATATGGTAAAACAAGGCGCTATTATTATTGATGTAGGCATTACAAGATTAGATGACACCACAAGAAAAAGCGGTTTTAAATTAAAAGGCGATGTGGATTATGAAACCGTAGCCCCGGTGTCTTCGTGGATAACACCGGTTCCGGGCGGCGTAGGCCCCATGACGATAGCCGCATTAATGAAAAATACTTTTCGCTCCTGCACCATGAAGAACTAATGTGCAAATATGAAAATGTGAAGATGTGCAAATGAATAATTTACTTATAGAATCTACGACCCTTCCTGTAATGGAGCATTTTTATACCATCCAGGGAGAAGGGTACCACCAGGGAAAAGCCGCCTATTTTATTCGCCTGGGCGGATGCGATGTAGGTTGTGTATGGTGCGATGTCAAGGATAGCTGGGATGCGGACAAACATCCGATACATGAAGTCGAAAGTCTGAAGTCGGAAGTCAGAAGGACCCCGGCTCAAATGGTAGTCATTACGGGTGGCGAACCGCTGCTGCATAATTTAGATCATCTCACCAAAGAATTACAGGATCTGGGATTACAAACAAACATTGAAACGTCCGGTTCCTCACCTTTGAGCGGTAATTGGAATTGGATCTGTTTATCGC
>JANOCH010000397.1:0-1654 GCA_031412015.1 Chitinophagaceae bacterium | reverse complement strand
CATAAATTTATGTTCTTAGTTAAATACATAAAAGAAATTTTCAGTGCTGTCAAATCCTTGCTAAAAGGAATGCGACGAACAGGCTATTACTTTACCCACCATAAAGAGATAATTACTCAGCAATACCCTGACAACAGAGATGAATTGAATTTACCGGAACGATTTAAAGGGGAAGTTGTCATGTTGCATGATGAAAATAATGAGCACCGATGTACCGGTTGTACGGCCTGTGAGCTGGCTTGTCCAAATGCCACGATCAAGATCGTTACCAAATTTGATGTATCGCCGGAAGGGAAAAAGAAAAAAGCGCTTGACAAATTTGTGTATCACCTGGAATTGTGTACCATGTGCAATCTTTGCATCGTCGCCTGCCCGACGGATGCTATTAAAATGGCACAAAACTTTGAACACAGTGTTTTTGACAGGAGCCAATTAACCAAAATATTAAATAGGCCCGGATCAAAAATCAAGGATGGAGTAGAATAATGAATGGATCAACTATCATATTTTATTTGCTGGCGGCCCTCACATTAATATGTGGAGTGCTTTCGGTATCAACAAGGCAAATATTCAGGGCGGCTATTTACTTATTATTCTCCCTTATCGGTATCGCCGGTATTTATTTTTGGCTGGATTACCAATTCGTTGCCGCAGTACAAATTGTAGTTTATGTAGGCGGTATTGTGGTGCTGATCATTTTCTCCATCTTTCTTACACAGCAGGCAGGAGACAAATTACCCAAACAAAAGATCGGTCGAAAAATATTTTCAGCTTTGGCCGTTTTTTGTGGTTTCGCCCTGACCATGCTGCAGGTTTACCAGCATCTTTTTTATTCATCCCCGGAAGAACCGGTACAAGCAACAGTCGCTAATATCGGAACCAGGATGCTGAGTATAGAAGATGGGGGTTATGCGCTACCATTTGAATTAGTGAGTATATTATTGTTAGCGGCATTGATCGGATGTATCGTTATAGCCATGAGAGAAAAGAAAATACTGAATATTGAACAAGGAACATCGAATGATGAAGTTAGAAAAGAAAGATAATGGAACAAAAAAGGAAATATGATTTAGAAGAAAGGTTGATTGACTTTGCTGTTCTTGTAATTCCAATCACTGAAAATCTTTATAATACAAGAGCAGCCAATCATATTGCTGGTCAGCTTGTACGATCGGGGACTTCTCCGGCCCTTCATTATGGAGAAGCGCAGAGTGCTGAGTCAAGGGCTGACTTTATTCATAAACTTAAAATACTCCTGAAAGAATTGCGGGAAACTAAAAACGAATTGCGAATATTCGAAAAAATTCCATTCGCAGATAAATTAGGGAATATGGGAAAAGCACTAACAGAATGTAATGAATTAATTTCAATATTTATGAAAAGTGTTGAGACAACAAAGAAAAATATGGAAGCAGAAAAAAGAGATAAACTAAAAAACAATAATAACAAATAGTAAGGATCAGTTCATCATTCATTATTCCTTGTTCGTTATTCGATATTATTTATGGAACCCGGATTATATCAAATACTGTCTATCAGCGCCGCCCTCTTCTTTATTGGGGTATATGGGTTCTTTACCCGCAGAAACCTGATCACGATGCTGATGAGCGTGGAATTGATATTGAACAGCGTGAACCTGAACTTCATCGCCTTT
>JANOCH010000396.1:0-5058 GCA_031412015.1 Chitinophagaceae bacterium | reverse complement strand
AAGAAAGATGCTGAATGGCTGTTTTATCCAGCACCATGCGCAGCACGAGGGCCCGGCTACCATGCTCGATATTTAACTCTTTCAATAAAGTTGGATCTATGTTATTGCCGTTTCTCAGGCTGCCAATACGTTCCACTATCTTTCCTCCAACGGAAAGATCATTTATCCGCAGGTAGAGGTATTCGCTGTATAAAAGAGCCAGTGAGATCAACAGGTCAAGCATTTGTTCTCTTTCCTCCGGATTAATTTTCGCCGGGTTATTTTTATTGGCATCGGCGATAACCAGGACAGGTTTCAGAAAATGTTCGTACGCATATAAAGCTACCGTCCGTTCCGTATCCAACAGGCTTTTGACAATTTCCGTTTCTGATTTATCTTTTGTGAAACCCGGATAATTCCTGACCTTATACACTTCCATCATCTGCTGCTTCACCATCTCAAAATCTTGCTTGCTATTGGTATAATCTTTTACCGTTTGTTCCAGTTCATTGTTATCCTTAGTGGATTTTTCCAGTTGTGCTGTAAGCGATTGTATTTTTTTCTCCAGGCCCTGCAATGATGTTTTCCCTTTTAGTTTGCTCCCCGTACCAAACTCATTAACGTTTGCAGAAATAGCTGAAATTTCAAGATGCTGGATCTGGCGATTCAATGAAGAAATCGTTTGGTTGAATTTCTTTTGGTTCCTGAAAATGACATATAGCAGAACGGTAATACCCAATAGCAAAGCAACAGCGACCCAAAGCAAATATTCAGGCAACCGGCTTTCCGCTTTTTGAACAGGCTCCTGCGGTATTGTTTTTGACAGACTAGTATTATGTAATTGGATCAGTGAATCCAGCTCTGACTTTAAGATCACCGTATTTCGGTTCACCTTTTCCTGGGCAGTCAACGTATCAGCGATCCGTATATATTTTGCTTCCGGTTGCTGGGCCAGCAAGCTTCCTGCAACCAAGCTAAGAAATAATGAAATGATAAGTTTATTATGCATGGCAGTTGAGTAATTAAAATTGAAAAAACTGAAGTATGCCGGTTTTTTTTACTTCTGGTTTAGTGTCCAGGTATTCCTTTTCTTTCATTACATCGTTATACACTGTATTGATGGAAGCCAGCTCACCTGTTGAACCCGGGAACATGGAAATGGCTTTCATATCCTGTATCGGGGAATAGACTTCCGCCACGGAGGTGAGGATACTATACAAGGACTTAACATCTTTTACTTTCTGGTTTTCCATCAGGCGCAGATAAATATTATCCCGGGTGAAATATATATCCATTGTTTTATTCTTAAAGGCTTTTAACTGTTGATTATTTCTCCGCACCACCGACGTGTTATACAAAATATCATTTCCCGGTTGCACTTTGATACCCCGGTAGAGATAGAGATTGTTATTCAGCACGTCATTATTTCTTGATAAGCCTTCCTTTTTATCAATGGGCATGCCGGTGAAATCTGTGATCTTGTACGCACCGCTAAAAGCACCGTGGATCGCTACATTTTTATTATTCAAAGAACGTCCGGGTCTGACAGTATTAATTTTTACCGTCGTTCCCAAAAGGTTTTTTAATTCTTCATTCAATCTTGTTCTCAGGTCGTCAAAATAAAAACCTCTCCCGCTAAGCATCACTACTTTGATCCTTTTCTTAATATCTCTTGTGATAACATCTTTAATGCTGGCGATAATGCAATAGACAATGCTGTCAATAGCTTTGTTGATCAAGCCGGTCACTTCCTCATCCCAGCGAATACTCCTGTTACTAAGAATTGCTTCCGCATATTGCAACAAGGTAGACTGATCCTTGTATAAATTCCCAATGGTTCGTTCGGTGCTTTGCGATTGTTCCGCTATTTCGGCGAACTGTGTAATTCCAACGGATGGCAATATTTTATACTTCTTTTTATAATTCTCTATCAGTTGTATAAAGTTGAGCACATCCACCGTGAGGTTCTGATCAAGTATATGGCGACTTATAAAATCTTTCACACTGATCTCGTTGCTCCCCGGAATAGCACGTAAGACCAACGTCAGGAAATCTTCCGCAAAACCATAAGCCAGTACATTACCTGCTCCCGCGAAACCTGTTCTGAAAAAACTTGAATAGTTTTCATTGTCATCCGCCATGACAATAGAAATATCGGTAGTGCCCTTGCCGCAATCAATTACCAGCGCCATCTCTCCGTTCGATAAGGCTACATCCGATGAATTCGTTTGCTGGTAGCCCATGAACGCCGCATCGCTTTCCGAAATGGTTTCATATTCAATGTATAGCCGATCCTCTTTGATATGTAGTGAGGAAAGAAGACTTTCTGTGCGGTATCGCAATTCATTCAGCATTTCAAAAACATCGTGCTGCGTATAGATATTCGGTACCAACAGCGTAACGATGATACCTCCCTGCTGAAAATCAGGTTTGGTACTGATCATCAATCGTAGTATGCGAAGCAACACCGCACTGATCAATTCTTTTTTGTGTGTACGGATGCTGTAATCTTCTGTATGATTGTCCAATATTAATTGAAGACTTTTCTCAATCCCCAGTTTCAGGTTGGGAATGATCTCATAATTATCCCTGAAAACCATTTGTGTGGCTGCTACTTCCTGGCGGGTGATGAATAATCGCAGTTCATCATTCAGCGCATCGTTGGTAAAATTGAAAGGGAACTGTTCTCTTTCGTGCTGGTTGAGTCTTTTTTTAACGGCATAGAATGAGCGATACAACAATGGCTGTCCCTGCTCATTATTTAAAAAATCTTCTCTTCGCCAGTTTCTTTTGCGGTCAAGCCTGTTCAACTGGCTGATCACATTTTCCAAAATATCATACTGCACTACGGCAGATTGGGGACCACAGTTCTTATAACCAACCTGGCTGGCTTCGCTACCAAAGTCGATGACTACCCGTTGACATTCTTTCGAACGGACTATAGAAAACTGAAATTTCCCGGAATAAGTTTCTGTTTCACTCAACTGCAGTGTTACATAAATATGAAAAGGGAATTGTTCTACCCTATGTTTGTAGTAATTGAGTGATACTCTTTTTTGCTCAGCAGAGTAATCCAGACGCAAACCGGACTCTTCATCATAAGATGGTAGTACCGAAAACGTATTCGCCTTTTTAATCAGTAATTCCGCGTCATTGCCTCTTTTTATAAGCGACACCTGGCATTCTTTTAACAGAATATCCTGCCTGTCAGACGGCGCCATTTGGTTCAATACAACCCGGGCCGGATCCTCCAATGTTATTAATGGAGTCATTACACGGTCATCCGCATTTACGACGAAGTTGTATTCAATCTCTTCACGATTGCCGGCAACAGCATCACCGTCGAGTTTAGCGACAAAATAACGATCGCTGCGGATAAGTAAAGGCAGATAATAAAGGGCCATGTTGTTTGTTATTAAAATATTCAATGATCAATACTCAGTGTAACTTTTCATCCGGGGCCGTTGCTCATATTCACCACCCGATAGCTATCGGGTCACATTTCACCAACCGATAGCTATCGGTTCATCTCTTTTTATTCCTTACAAAACCACCGATCATTCAGGTTTCCGTAATTGCTTTCTTTACCAGCTGCATAACAAAAATTAAATGCCTTCGATCTTAGTGATAAAAAAGAAACGGAAAGACTATCGCCCCTGAATTCACCTGTTACATTCCTGGTAGCTGGTGCTGCATAACCAACATAGTCGAAATGGACGGTATCAGCTTTGTCTATTTGCCCATTCTTCCAATTCCTAAATTCTACAACGGCATTATCAATATTATACCCGGTGGAATTATCAATGGTGATATTGACATTATAAAACTTCGTACCAGCCTGGCTGGTATCACGGTCACTTTTGAACTGTAGGTGTATCCTTTCCGGCCATGAATTGCGGATGCGAAGGTTCGTAGACGTTACCCGATCCAATTTTTGTCCCCTGGTATATTCAATAAACTGGATGAGTGAGTCGACATCCAATAATGGCACGTTTGCCGGCCTCGGCGAGGTGATTTCCAGCGGTGTGGCAGCGCTCCATTTGATCCTGCTGAAATTATATACAAGAAAAATGGCCAGCCCTGCCAATAAAAAGATCAACACCTTAGTCATCCCGGCATATTTCCTTTTGGGCTTACGAACAGGGGAAACAAGCTGCTTGTCTTCTTGCAGAATTACTGTATTTTTTAAAGGAATAACTTTAGCTGTTGACCGGTTGCTAAACTCCGTATAAGTGATCCATTCGCTGGTACTGAATACCCATATCCTGATCTTCCCTGGATCACCGGAAGATCGTATCAATGTTTGTAACTCCTCGCCTGACTGCACTTCCCTTACCGCATTCGTTCCATCCGTGAACAAATATTTTTCCATTTAGGGAATTGGTTGTATTGGTTGGTTAATTGTAAAAAGCAGTCAAATAGGTAGTTGATATTTATGAGGCGGTAAAAGAATATTTAAGATTGAAAAGATACATGCATATAACAATCGAACAATCTTTCAAATTGCGTTACAACATTTTTTTATGATTTTGCATGCAGCGAACCGCTTACCGGTGTTTATTAAACAAAATTTCACAGCTTCCGCATACTAAAGGTCAAATTCCTATTTCCTCTTACCTTTGAGTCATGCTTACAATATCTAAAAGAGCGGAGCAAATGCCTGCTTCTCCCATCCGCAAACTGGTTCCTTTTGCTGAAGCCGCAAAAAGGAGGGGAACAAAAGTTTATCACCTTAATATAGGTCAGCCGGATATAGAAACGCCGCCTGCCATTATGGAGGCCGTGCGGCATGCCAACATTAAAGTACTGGAATACAGCCATAGTGCGGGCAATGAAAGCTATCGTCGCAAACTGGTAGCGTATTATAAAAAAGTAGGTATTGACGTCAGCTATGACCAGATTATGATCACCGCAGGTGGCAGCGAAGCGATCCTTTTTGGATTTCTTACCTGCCTGAATCCCGGTGATGAATTGATCATTCCTGAACCATTCTATGCCAATTATAATGGTTTTGCCTGTGCGGCCGGGGTAAACGTAATACCTATTACTTCTCATATTGAAACAGGTTTTGCTTTGCCG
>JANOCH010000395.1:0-10085 GCA_031412015.1 Chitinophagaceae bacterium | reverse complement strand
AAATTTCAAACCGGTTCTTTCCATGGTGGGTTAAGCAAATGACCGTTTCTTTCCAATAATACCCGAAGCTTTGCCTGCTGCTCTTCAAAACTTTCCATCATCCATGGTTTGTGGTCAATAAGCTTTGCTAAAGCAATCGCTTTGTTAGATTCTTCAAATTCGCCCAATGCAAAATGAGCTTCGGCTATATTGACATATATCCAGAACTTCTGCTCATTATTATACATCCGTTGCACCTGCATCTCCTTATTGTCTTCCGGCATCGTTTTTCCTCTTTCCTCCCTTTTGGCTAGTTCATTTAATTCATTTTCGCAAACTTCAAGTACCCGGCGCCGGGTATGATTAGCATAAACCATGTCGGCGATCTGTTCCTCCTTGGTCGTACACAGAGAGGAATTTGCACGGCAATTTTGCATATAGGCCAGGTTGATAGAATTGTACCTGTTGTTCAATAGATAATACCCCCGCTGAAAAAGAAGGATCGCCTTGCTTAAATGATCATCACCCTGCCCTAATTCAAAATATTTTTTTTCAATCGCTCCGGCTAAGGTTACAGTCTCAGGATCATTGGTATGTTCAAGGTCCAGCTGACCCAGCAAATCCAGTGCGTCTTTTAAGGCAGTGATGGCGTCGGGCTTCTGTGATTTATAAGTCGCGAGCGCCAAACGCTGTACCAGGTAAGGATCAATATTCACCACCTGGCCTTCCTTACCATCTGCGCCAACCAATAACATCGCAGACTCAAACAATTTCTTTGCTTTAGAAAATTCTTTTTTATCAATGGCGGCTTCACCCTGCTCTATCAGTAACGAGAGCGTCTTATTGATTTTAACACCGGGTTTTCTTTTTACAACCTTTACGGCAATGTCATCTTCGCTATCATCGATGGCGCTGACCAATTCCTCCGCGGTTTCCATTTGCTCTTCGAATAAAGGCGGGGTGAGTCCACCAAGAAAAGTATATACAGGGCTATCCGGATCTTTTTTATCCAGGACGGCTTGCAGCGTATCTCCTAATACCTTACGGAATCTTTCCACTTCTTCATACTCTATACCTTCACCTAAATGAGTGTAGCTGGTAATCTTTATATGATTAAGATCGAAGGGATAAGCCAGCCTATCTTCGGAAATGACAATGGTAGTATGAGGTCGCAGGGCGTGCCGGACACCCAACTCGTAAAAGGCGTTGACATTCGCGGTTGATAGATCAGCAATTACCACATCCGCTTTTAATAACTCTTTGTACATAGGTACATCGATAGAACCCGAGTGCCGGATCTCATCTGCACGGATACAAATAAGTCCTTTTTCTTCCACTACCGGCTTTATCAATAAGCGGTAAGATTTGTTAAGATCGAGTTTACGGCCGGTAGCATAATCGGTTTTCGTTCCAAAACCCATTACTACGAAACAACGGCCCTGTTCAGCGGATAAGATTTTTTTGGTGTCGCTCATAAGTATGTGTTTAAACCTATGATAGCCTGATGTACATAAAGTTAATTCATATCCTTGATATATGATTGCGAAAAAATACGAATGAATCGTACCCCGTATTCTCCACCGGATCGGGTGCCGAAGTAAAAATTACTTTCTCTTATAAAAATTCAGATTGACGGCAGCTATAATAGAGGGTTTTTCGCTCAAGGTGAAAAAGCCTGTATTATCGTTTTTAAAACAAATGGCTTCACCTTGTGGCTCGAACTGGTAAGTAATCGCCACAGGCGTCCCGGCCAATGACTGTTCAATGGTTTGGCTGGTATTCCTTTTCCATTGCCAAATAGCGGTATATGTTTTAACCAGTATCTCATTTCCGTTGGGAGAAACAGCGGCAGATGTTACACCGGAAAAAGATAAGGAACCGCTGAAACTGGCTGTATTTACAGCGCTGGTACTTTGCGGGAAAGCAAGTTTATAGACCCGCGAGGGGTTATCCTGTTTGGTAATGATATAAATGTCTTTTGTATTGTTATCTACTATTATAGCTTCTGCGTCATGCGGGCCATCAGGATATTGAAAAGTGATCTTATCGACATTAGCAACAGTAGTTGCTGAGGCTGGAGGTTCCGCAAAACGATAAATAAAATAGGGCGAAGATGCCAGGCTGTTGTCACCGACATCAGCCAGATAAATATAATTGGTACCGTTAACAGGTCCGTTGGCCAAAGTCATATCTTCCCAATCGCGGTTGATCACTGCATTAATAGCAATGGTTTTAAGAAAACTGCCATCATGTGATAACAAAGCAATCTCGTTGGGATTTCCACTGTCCTGCTGCACCCATAAATATCCCGGGTTAATTTTACTGTCTGCTATTCCCGAGGTCTCATCTATTATGCCCGGATTTACCGGTTTCGCAACGGGTAAGCTTTCAAATCCTTCCACGACCTCAGTACCGGGATCATCTTTCTGACAAGCCGTCATCGATACCAACAAAACGATAACAAAGGACGGTAGACGCATAAAAAAGTTTAAAGAAATAATCAATGACAGTTTTTGATACTATATCATCAACCCGGAATAAATTTTTGTTAACAAGATTACTCAATATTTCCAAACATTACAATGGCCTGAATGCTTTATCCTTTCGAACTTTTATTCTGTCTTTTACATTTTATTGAATGGTTTTTACAATTGAACGGAATAAAGATCAATTCATACAATATTGACATAATTGGCTACCTGCGAGCCGGTTTCTTTGCATCAGTAAACATTAAACCTTAATCAAAAAAAAAGTCAACATGAAGATCAGGTCAACCATCCAACAGGGCGCATTAGCTCTTCTTTTATTTGCAGGCCTTTTATCCGGGACAACATCCTGCAAAAAAGACAAAAACGAAAACTCAACACCCCCACCAGCCCAGGCAGAACGCATCAAGGAATTCAAGACGGGAGACGAATTCGTCCGTTTCGACTATTCTGCCGCCGGCGACGTAGAGAAAGTGATCATTAAAACTGATGCCAACACCGGCGGAGCGACGTTAACGTACGCTGTTACATATGGAGCAGGAAAGAAGATCGCCGCACTGGAAACTCCGGGAGAAAAGATAGTACCGGTATATGAAAATAATAGTATGACAAGGGCGGACATTTTCCAGGATAATGAAAGAGTGGGTTATACCGCTTATCATTATGAAGGAGGCGCTATAAAAAGGGCCACTATCTATTTTGGCGAAGAAAATGATTTCAACCCGTTTCTTGAATTCATTTTCACGCATAACGCGGCAGGTAATGTAACTGAAACAGTAGCCCTGATGACTAATGGTGAACCCGGCCAGATGGTGCGTTCAGGCCATACCACCTACCAGTATGATCAAAAGACAAATCCTTTATTTGCGCATAGGGAACTGCTCTCTTTGTTCTGGCTGGCCCCCTCCAAAAATAATATCACTGTCGAAAACGAGTTTGACGCCGATCAGCAACCAGAAGACAAATCGGTTTACAATTATACTTACAATGAAAAAGGCTTACCCAAAACGGCCGTGGTAACACAGGGACTACCGGGTCAGCCAACCACTACCGTGAACCTGAATTTCACCTATCAATAACAGGCTTCCTCTATAAAGAAAAAATGCCGCTCTCAGTGGCGGCATTTTTTTTATAAATATTCATATCAACTCTTTGGAAAATCCGGATTGGCTTTTACTTCAATGATCTGTTGCATATGCCTGTTGCTATGCGCAGAAATGAATAAGATAAACTGGTAACCATCTATCGCGCCAAAAGGTAAACCCGTAACAATATGATTGCGAAGATCAGCGTCGGTGCTTTTGGTGTAGTCAATCAATTTTTCCCGGCTATCCTTAAATGCAGCCAGCGCCAGTGCCGCCGATGGATAAGGGGTGTTTTCAGGTTTTGCCGGATCCATGGTCTTTACTTTCGTGCTCCGGTCCTCTACCTTTTTAACAATATCTTCGTCGGTTATCTTCACCTCACCTCTCTTATCAGGCGTGGGCGCCTGTTTCAGATTACCATCCAGCATACCCCAAAGCATTTGTTCCGTGATGGCGATATGTTTCAGGCATTCTTCCACGCTCCATCCGCCGTCGGATGGCTTGAACTTCAATTGTGCTTCACTCAGGTCTTTTACAGCGTCAAACACCTGCATCCTGGTTTCCTTCAAAAATTTAGTGGCAAATTTTTTCTCCTTTTTAGAAATCGTATTTTCCGGAGCGGAAAAAGAGATCATTGCTACGGTGGTAACAAATAATAAAAGTTTTTTCATAACAATCGTTTTAATTTATAGTGTAAGTGAACAGTTACACAACTATTTTTCTTTTGTTACGGACCAGGCGATCTAAGGTGGGATGGTGATGACTTATCTCTTGCAAATCTAAAGAAACTTATTGTTTTGATAGTTTACTTATTTTCAATGCCGGGTAAGAACTATTTCTTGTCTTTACATGCCTCTAAAAAATCTTTTATTCCCAATACTATTTTATCCGCTACCTGTTGCTGAAAATCTTCGTTTATCATCATCATTTCTTCTTCGGGGTTACTTAAAAAAAGCATTTCCACCAGTGCATTCGGATATTCGATCGGGCTGTTCAGCATAAAATTAAAGCTGCCCGTATTACCCCATTCCTTCAATCCCAATTCAAGCATGCGTTTATAAATATCCCGGCTCAGGTTTCTGAAACCGATATAACGATAATAAGTGCTGGTACCACCTACA
Source organism: Chitinophagaceae bacterium (assembly GCA_031412015.1). Classification (GTDB taxonomy): domain Bacteria; phylum Bacteroidota; class Bacteroidia; order Chitinophagales; family Chitinophagaceae; genus Terrimonas_B. The sequence continues at coordinate 5,414 of JANOCH010000395.1, read as the reverse complement.
TAGATCGGATCGTTGGATGAATTCAGGTGAATACTGACCAGCAGGTCAGGAAGACTATCGCGGTACATTAGTATCCTCTCCTTGTTGTCTACAAATTTTTCAGTGGTCCTTGTCATAAGTACTTTAGCACCCTGCAACCTTAATGTCTGCCGGAGCTTCAATGCAACAGCCAATGCCAATTCTTTTTCCGACGATCCGGTGGGCCCATAGGCGCCGGTATTTCCTCCTCCATGACCAGCGTCAATAGCGATCCGTAAATTTCTCAACTCAAGATTCGCTGGTTGTCGTCTGACCTTTACTACCAGGTTATTGCCTTTATAAAATAGTTGGTGACCCCAGTGCTGCGGATGCTTTAATTCGATCGTTACCCTCAATATTTCATCTTCCACTTGTTCATAATAAACATTCTTTATCTCCTTTGTATTTTCCATTTGGATGATCCAGTTGCTATTGTTGGTAGCACCAAATACATCCACTACGATTTTTGACGGATCAACTAATTGAAATGATTGATAGGGCAGCCTGGTAAATAAGCCCAACTGCACATAATCAAACACAGAATCGCCGTACACCAGCCAGTTGCCAGTTAATGACTCCGGGGTAAGTGTTCCTTTTGGTAAAAGCTCTACTTCCTCATCGGCAACATAGGCTGTACGATATTTGGACAACCTTACTTTATACAATGATCCCACTTTACCGGTAATACGTAGTGGTATCAACGAATCAATATACCCGATCTTGGCGCCACCGAGACGATCCTCGCCAAGTCCGAACAGCAAATGAGCCAGTCGCCCTTTAGTGACCACCGTATTAGCAGCCGTTGGACTTAGCATCGATACCTTGTTTTCTGTTCTTTTTGTAAATGATCTGCCGGTCGGATCTGTGATGGTCACAGGTATCCTGGCTACCAAAAAACTATCCGTTTCTTTTATTTCATATTCACCCTGGTAAATACCGGGAACCGGGTTCATTTCAGTGGCCGGCATCTCATATAACGGAATATTGGTATTGGCCACCACAGTACACCCCGGTAAGCCCTTTACCCTGAATTTTATTTTATCACCGGGGGAAACCAGGAGATCACCTTCCGGAAATGTTTCAATAGTAGCGATACCCAGGGTCTTAACGGTGTCCTGGGTCGGTATTGAAAAATTATAGGTTAGCTTTTTGCTCGCCGCAGTTTTACCGGCAGTTGCCTCAATATTAATGACATTTGTTCCCGGTTTAAGGTCGAGTTCATGCGCAAAACCGCCTGTCGGATACACTTTGGCCGGCGTTCCATTCACCGTCAGTACACATTCTTTGCAGGTAGCGCCGGAAATAAATTGTTTGCTATTCCTTACGGCATTGGTTTCCCTGGTAGGAAATGCCATTCGTATAAAAGCCTTATCGGAATTTTGCGCTGATAATTTGACGGTCAGGCCCAACAACAGGAGCATAAGTATTCTCTTCATCCGGGTATCACATTTTAATAAAGTCCCAAATTACCATATTTATGCCGGCAGCCCCCAAGTATAAATGCGTGGGAGTACTTTATGGTAATACCATCATTTTGCGATGATTAGGTCAGTAAAGTTACTTTTAAAAAAAGAGTACTTGTGATATTGTCCAACCATTCAAAATGGGCTTGTTTTACAGTACAAATGGTGACTATGAAACTAATGATGTATATCGGAAATGACCTGATCGAATCCATTCCGCTCGATCTTGATAAAATACCAAAACCTGGCTATGTGGGTGCCTTCAAGCGCAATCTCAAGCAGAAATATAAGGAGCTGATCCAGCAATTTGCTGAACCACCTGAGTTTCTGGTGATCAATCCTCTTCCCCAGGCTCAGCAGGTCGCCACGAGGTAATCGGAAATTTGAAATCACTTTTCGTATTGAATAACAAAAGGGTTTCCTTATTCTCCTCTTCTTTTTGATCGCCTACATGATCGGCGAAAACAACCTCGCAATCTTTTCCGGGAGTTGCTCGAAAACGGATCTTTTGTACCAGCTTTCGGGATCTATCTTTTCTGCATGCTTTAAATCTTCAAAAAACACCGAACGCATTTGCTCCGCGAATGGGCGATCATAGATAATAGCATTCACTTCAAAATTCAACTCAAAGCTCCGGTGATCCATATTAGCTGTTCCTGCGATCGACATCTTACCATCAGCCACCAATGTTTTGGCATGAACAAATCCTTTTTGGTATAAATAAATTTCAACTCCTGCCTGCAACAGATCATTGTAATTGGATTTTGATGCCGCGTTCACAATTTTTGAATCGCAGATTCCAGGAACAAGCAACTTTACAGACAGCCCGCTTAATGCGGCTATTCGCAGGGCTTCAAGAATACTGTCGCCGGGAATAAAATAAGGTGTTGTGATCAGTAGCTCCTCCTTTGCGAGGTAGATGGCTTGTAATATCGAAAACAATATCGCAGGTTCGCGGGAATCAGGACCACTGGCCGCCATCTGAACGTAGGTATCATCTTTATTGGTCTTGTGGGGTACAAAATGAAGCTGATCCGGCTTCAGGGAATTAGGACAACAAAAATTCCAATTGGAGATAAAAAGGTATTGAAGATAATATACGCCGGGCCCATCGATACGCAAATGCGTATCCCGCCAGAATAGCTGACCCTTATTATTATTAATGTATTTTTCACTTACATTAATTCCACCTACAAATGCCGTTTGTCCATCAACAACAATGATCTTGCGGTGATTCCGGAAATTGATCCGGTTGGCCAATAAATAAAAATGTACTTTATGAAAAGGATGCACCTGCACTCCTGCTTCCTGCATTCTTCGTTCAATTTTCCTTTTGATAGAAGGACTGCCAAAGTCATCATAGATAAAACGAACCTCTATGCCTTCTTTTGCTTTTTCGATCAGCACCTCAATAATAGCCGTACCAATTTCATCCTGTTCATAAATGTAGTATTCAATGTGGATATGATGTTTCGCTTGCCGCAACACTTCCATTACTTCAGGAAATTTTTGCTCACCGTTCACTAGTAATTTTACGCTGTTTTTGCGGGTAAGCGGACTGTGAAGATCTTTAATAAGCATGGTAGCCAGTTCGATATTATCAGCATCTACCAGGTGTTGATGCTTTACCGATTCTTCGGCGTACAGGCTGATATCAGTTTGCAATTGAGCCAGTATCTTTTCATCCGCTGACATTTTTTTATCATATAATTTCTTTCTCCAGTAATTGATACCAAATAGCAGGTAAAAGCCAATGCCGATCACGGGAATAAAAATGGCGAATAAGAGGTAGGCAAGCGCTTTGTTGGTACTGCGGGTTTCGAAGATGATCCGAAAGCAGATCACTACCAGTACCGTCAGGTAAATAAAACCAATCAAATAATTTTCACCCCAATTCATACATTATTATTTTTCATTCAAACCAATAACGCCGGTCTCATTGATATCCTTTGTTCAAATCTAGATAATAATGATACAAATCGAATGAATAATACTGTGATTTAGTTTTTCCAAAGGGTTTAATAGTAAACAGGCAAATAAAAAAGCAACCGGTTGAAGAAGGAAACAACCGGTTTCTCTTGACCTAAAAAGGCAGATGCGTTCAACTATTTGCCTGCGGGTTTCAATACACGCATATGCTGGATAAAAAGATTGACCTTTCCATCCTTATTAAAACGCCAGCTCTCCTGCAAGGCAACAGAATCTATTTTACCCTTCTTATCGGTACTGATTTCAGTCCCCCAGATACTAACCCAATTTTCATTTTTATCAGTACTCTTTACCGGCAGAATAGCAGTCACGGTACTTTTAATGGTCGTAAACATTTCCCGGAAACTCTTCATCGCTCCGAATGCGCTATCCAAAGGGCCTGAAATTACATTGCCGTCACCGGTTAGAAAAGTAACAGAATCAGCAAATAACCCCTTGGAAGGATCCAGGTTTCCATTGTCCCAGTCCTTCCATATAGCTAATACGGCTTCGGCATTTTTAGCATCGCCCATTTCAAATGACCTGGAATAAGTTGCTTCATAACCCGACATGTTAGTAATAGCCGCTGCGGAGGTCACCGCTCTTGTTTCATCCCCGGGAGTAGTTTTTTCTTCTGCATTACAGGCATACAAGATGACTGCGATAGCAGCGATGAAAATTTTTTTCATAACGATTTTATATTTTAAGGTGAGCGAAAACTAACGGCGGGACGGTAATTCAGTTTCCAGATACAAAAGGATCGGAGCTTTCAGGGTTGGTTGGTTAAATTACAATCTTTTTATAGAAAACAAAAAAATCCTGCTGCAGGAAATAAAAATGAAAAGGCGTTTTACAAATGATGTTTGCAAAACGCCTTGAGAAATCCATTTCGGTAAACCGGCCTATGACCCTCGTAAAGAAATTGAATCAGATCACTTCCACACTTCTTTCCACAAAGGCAGTCAGGTCGGCTCCTTTTAGCATTCCCTGGGCCAGCAAGGCAAGGTCAAAGGCTTGTTTAGCCATGGCCGTTTGCTGTTCCTCCCCGGCTTTCAATATTTTTTCAACCAATTTATGATTGGCGTTGATCGCTACTTTATAACTATCGGGCATGGAACCATAGAAACTCATACCACCGCCCATTTTGCTCATATCCTTCATCCGGCGCATCCACTCTTCCATCGTAATCGTTACGGGCAAGCCTTCGCTATGCTGGCTTTCTACCTCGACTTTCATCAGCGGATTACCGATGGCCTTTTCAAATACCGCCTTTAATTTACCGGTCTCTTCATCGGTCAGGGTATGTTTAGCGGCATCTTCTTTTTCGATCAGTTTATCCAGCACATCGGCGTCCACTCTTTTCAGCGAAGTTTTCTCCAGCTTCATTTCCAGGTTTTGAATAAAATGGGTGTCGATCGGAGAGTTCATCAGCAACACATCATAGTCTTTTTTATTGGCCGCCTGTATGTAGCTATGCTGTCTTTCCGTATCTGCTGTATAGAGATATACCAGCTGGCCGTTTTTATCGGTTTGAAAATCTTTCACTTTCGCCTTATATTCTTCCAACGTAAAATGTTCGTTACGGGTATTGGTCAGCAATAAAAATTCTTTGGCCTTCTCATAAAATTTATCATCAGATATAGCCCCATATTTTACAAATACGCCGATATCGTTCCATTTTTCTTCGTAGGATTTACGGTCTTTATGAAAAAGCTCATTCAGTTTATCAGCGACTTTACGGGAAATATAGCTGTTGATCTTTTTTACATTACTGTCGGCCTGTAAAAAAGAACGGCTAACATTCAAGGGTATATCCGGAGAATCGATAACGCCATGCAACAACAATAAAAATTCCGGTACGATATCTTTTACTTCGTCTGTAATAAATACCTGCCGGCTGAACAGCTTGATCTTGTTCTTCTGAATTTCAAAATCATTTTTCAGTTTGGGGAAGTAGAGTACACC